>DRKN01000030.1 GCA_011051755.1 Gammaproteobacteria bacterium | reverse complement strand
GGTCACTTCCACCAGCACCTGATCCCCGGCGAGGTGCCCGAGGGTATCGTTGACGAATTTGAAGTTATCAAGATCGAGATAGAGCAGCGCATAATCACGCGGGCTGCCACGCCGGGCATTCTCTACCACGCGCTCCAGTTCATTGAGGAAATATTCCCGGTTATACAGGCCGGTGAGAGAATCATGCTCGGCCATTTTACGCAGATTTTCCATCATCACCATGCGCTCACCGATGTCATCGACCAAGGCGATATACAACGTTCGGCTTTCTATCTCCAGTTTGTTGACCTTGACCGACATGGGGAAACTGGAGCCATCCCGACGCACTGCGGTAACCGTTGTTTCGTGACCGGAAATACTCATCGAGGGTGATTTGCAGAGTTCGAGAAAACTGGCAAAAACACCCCCCGGTGACAACAGTACGATGCTGATGACCGGGCGGCCAATGGCCTCCGTGGCACGATAATCGAAAAGCTGCTGTGCGGCATTACTGAAGGTTTCTATCATGCCATGCTCATCCAGCGTAATGATGCCCTCTGCGGCATTGTCGAGGATGGACTCCAGGCGCGTCTGGCGTGACTGAACCTGGCCCTGCATACGCAGAAACGCCTCCACCAACACCGCAGTCTCCTGGGTGCGGGGAACCAGGGCCGGCAGATAATCCTCACCTTTGCCATGGGCCTCCAGAGCCCGTGTCACATCAAGGATAGGTCGACGAATCACCCGTTCAAACATGAGATAGGCGAGCAGCAGAATGGTGGCCATAAATGCGGTAAACAACCAGATAACGGTGGACAGGGTATCGGCCGTATCCAGCGTGCGGATGATGTTTTTTTCCGACAGACCGGCCATCTCCTGCCTCATGAGATCCAGAATCCCCCAGGCCTGATCGAGTATCGGGCGAATGTCATTGCGCAAAATAGGCAGATCCGTGCGCCAGTTTCTTGAGGTGTATATTTCCACCGTGCGTCTGAAATCAGACTCATACTGCAACCTGATTTCCTGCATGGTCTGCAGGGATTCATCCAGCTGAAAATCCAGCTTGCCCAGCTCACGATAGGCTTCCAGCTCGACCAGCAACTCATCCACACGATCAATGTAAATCTCGCGGTTGCGCAGATTGTTCGCCATACTGACAACTGGGTCACCAAACACGCCGGAGCGGTTGGCGACGAAGACCCGCACGGAACTGATCTGCTGCGCCCAGGCATAGCGCAGCTCATTCAATGCCCGCAGAATAACCGGCTGATCCGGTTTATCGGTCATCCCGGTCGCTTCGGCGATGGCCAGATTGACGGCCTGAATAAAAGCCACGTTTCCCGGTTGCAAGTCGTTGAGCAGGATGGCTGCGGCCGGGAAACGGGTTTCCACATCAGACAGCACCGCCAACAACTTCTGGGTTTCTTCATCCAACCGCCGCATGACGAAGACCAGATTGACGGCAAAATCATGGATAAAGGGATGACGACGCAGGGCATAATGCTCTGTCAACTGGCGCGCCTGCAGCTTGGCCTCCGCCAGACGGACAAGGGTATTGCGATAAGACTTGGCATCCAGCATCAGGGGGTACTGATAAATAGCGCTTTCCGTCACCTGCAGGGAATCCGTCAGGGAATCAAAGGCCCAGCCCAAATCCTGATCCTCCTGAATCAACTGAAAGCTTTCCTGGGTCAACAGGTGGACACGGTGCTGGGTGTATAGTGCCGCAGGCAATGACAGCATTGCCACCACGGCGGCTGTCAACAAAAATCGTGCGCGAATACTCTTGGCCATCACATGGATACCATCGGTGTTATCTGTAATACCGGATTATTATTGACTTATCGTCCAAAAGTGCCCCCAGAACAGGCCTACACCACCCATCGGACTCAAGGATTCCTATAGAATCACTCCACTTTTTGTCAAATACTCACCAATGTCAATGATTCTGCTGCTCAACAAGCCCTTTGATGTCCTCTGCCAATTCACGGATATCGACCATCGTCGCACCTTGGCCGACTTTGTCGATATCCCCGGGGTCTATCCGGCCGGACGTCTGGATCGTGACAGTGAAGGTCTGGTAATCCTCACGGACGATGGTGGCCTGCAACACCGCATCAGCCATCCCCGCCACAAACTGGCCAAAACCTACTGGGTGCAAGTCGAGGGCGAACCGGATCGGCATGCGCTGGATCAGTTGAGCCGGGGCGTACCGCTCAAAGACGGTATGACCGCACCCGCGCAGGCCCGACTGATTGCCGAACCCGATATCTGGTCACGCACACCGCCGGTGCGTGACCGCGCCAGCATTCCCACCCGCTGGATCGAGCTGACCCTCTATGAAGGTCGCAACCGTCAAGTGCGGCGCATGACTGCGGCGGTCGGCCACCCGACCCTGCGCCTGCTGCGCATGCGCATTGGATCGTGGTCGCTGGACGACCTGGCGCCCGGCCAGTGGCGGGAGACGCAAATACCCGACGAATGGCGTAAAATACCGCACCATGAACAGGAAACCCAGGCTCGGCGTCACCGCCCTCATCACACCCCCGGTCACAAGGCCTCCCGTTACAAGGGAAAGCCCACCCCGGGACGCAGCGGAAAAAACCGACGGCCTGCGCGTGATTAAGGGCACGCACTCACCATGACCGTATCAGCCAGCAAGCCACCAAGCCCTGCCGCCGCCCCCTCCATGCCCCTGCGTAACATCCTGGTGGGCGTCTCCGGCGGTGTGGACTCCGCCGTGGCGACCCATTTGTTGCGCGAACAAGGCTTCGAGGTACAGGGCATGTTCATGAAGAACTGGGACGAAGACGACACAGCGGGCTATTGCTCGGCCGCGGTGGATCTTGCAGACGCCAGCAGTGTCTGCCAACAACTGGGTATCGAACTGCATACGCGCAATTTTTCCAGCGAATACTGGGAGCATGTATTCAGTTATTTTCTCGACGAATACCGCGCCGGCCGCACCCCGAACCCGGACGTACTCTGCAACCGGGAAATCAAGTTCAAGACCTTTCTCGAACACGCTCTGCTGCTCGGCGCCGATCATATCGCCACCGGCCATTATGCGCGGATGGAATACCGTGACGGCCACTACCGCCTGCTGAAAGCCCGTGACGGCAACAAGGATCAGACCTATTTCCTGCACGCCCTGGGCCAGCATCAGCTACAGCGGGCGCTGTTTCCGCTGGGTGAACTGTGCAAACCGGAGGTGCGCCGCATCGCCGAACAGCAGGGGTTCACCAATGCGAACAAAAAGGACAGCACGGGTATCTGCTTCATTGGCGAACGCAAATTCAAGGAATTCCTCAGCCGCTTCCTGCCCGCCCAGCCCGGCGAAATGCGCACACCGGAAGACGAACCGGTCGGCGGCCGGCACGATGGGCTCATGTATTACACCCTGGGCCAGCGCCAGGGCCTGGGCATCGGTGGCAGTCAGGACGGTAGTGGCGATCCCTGGTACGTGGTGGGCAAGGATCTCGACAACAATATTCTCATCGTCGCCCAAGGCCACGATCATCCACGCTTGTTCCGTTCCGAACTCACCGCCAGCCAGCTGAACTGGATTGCCGAACGACCCGCGTCACTGCCCTTCCGCTGCATGGCCAAGACCCGCTATCGTCAGACGGATCAGGCCTGCACCATAACCGAGCTGGATGCTGACCGCTGCCGCGTCCATTTCGAGCAGCCACAGCGCGCCATTACCCCGGGACAATCCGTGGTCTTTTACCGAGATGACGAATGCCTTGGCGGCGGCGTCATCGAATAGCCTGACCGCATCGTCCATATCACCGACAATCCTAACGAGACACTGAACCCCGACATGAAGTACACCGACAGCGACCGCACCATTGCCCTGGCGGGCATTTTTCAGGCCACTCAGCTGGTTCAGCAGCTTGCCTATACCGGCAAGGCCGATGGTGATGATTTCGAGACCTGCATCAACAGCCTGTTCCTGACCGATGTTGACACACCGGTTGCCACCTTTGGCGACATCACTCACCTGCGCAGTGGCCTGCAAGCACTGATTGTGCAACTCGGCGGTGGCAATGACGCCCCCGATCAGCCACAGCAAAACCGGCAGCTGAACACCACAAAATACGCCATCGGCATCATGGTGCTGGAACGCAAGCTCAGCAAGAACCCCGACATGCTCAAGGCGGTGTTCGATGGCATCGAGCACGCCCGCAGCCAGGCCGGGCATTTTTCCACCACCCATGAAAATGTCATCGCCAGCCTCGCGCACACCTACAGCCAGACCATCAGCACCTTGCAGCCAAAAATCATGGTCAACGGCGAACACACTCACCTCGCCAATCCGTCCACCGCGGATCGCATTCGCGCCCTGCTGCTGGCGGCGATCCGCGCCGCCGTGCTCTGGCGCCAGTGCCAGGGCAATCGCTGGCAGTTGTTTTTCAAACGGCGAAAAATCCTTGAGAAGGCACAGCGCCTGCTGATAAAGGCCGAGGCGGTGTAGGCGGCAGCAGGGGGGTTCAACAAGTAGCCTGATGAGTTGCGCGTAGCGAAACCCGGGCTACGGATTTATTCACCCGGCCATCTGACAGGCCGTGCTGGACGCAAAAACAGCAGGGCCCTGAATGGTTCAGGGCCCTGCTGTGATGAAAGGGGGGGGGACAGGCAATAAACAGCCTGACGCTTACTTAAGATTCAGCACCTTGACGGAATCATTGACCGACTTTCGGTACACATAGCCCAGCGCCAGGGGTTGTTCCGCCACCCACGCCAGCATGGCTTCATCGTCCTTCTTGATGATCGGTGGCGTTCCCTTGCCAGTAAAAATCCGCTTCGACCAATAGGTCTTCAACTTGGCGGCGCTCTTGTCGATCATCACTTCATAGAAAATCTTTCTGATCATACTTTTTTCCACCTGATCCGCCGCAATGACCTTTCCCCCACCGGGAAAGAATTTATTCTTGCCAAGATAGATCTTTTTCACATCCTTCAGGGTTATTTCAGACAGGCTATTGGCCGGATTGACGATCAATACGACCTCATCGGCATGGGCAACGGTGGCCGCAAAAATCAACACCACCATCATTAGCATATTCACATGGATTTTCATGCTTCAGCCTCCTAAAAGACCAGTTCCAAAGCGACACCATAAATGAGAACCTTGTCTTCTTCCGGCTTTTCGTTAAACAGACCGTAGCCATTTTCTTCTACGTCGTTATTATATTTACCCCCCTGCTTTACCTGCTTGACGTCGATTTTCAGGGCCGTATTCGAGGTCAACTCCGTGCGCAGGCCAAGGGTAATATCCTTCTGCCCCCAACCTCCTTTCACATCCCAGTGACCGTAGGTCACATGCGGCATGAAATCCCCAAAACGGTAGCCCATCATGGCATAACCGGTTGTAGTCTCCATATCATCCACACCCATGGAGGCCGTACCAATCTCAGCACTGAAAACAAAGCTCTCCATATCCAGACCGATACCTGCCGAAAAGGAGGTGTGCCGTTCACCATTCATCGCCGCTCTAGGGAGATCATCTTCAATTTCCATGAGACCCGTCGTAACACTTATCTGGAGACGTAGCATGTCCGCCCAGTTAAAGCCCAGCTTGGCGCCAATCAACTGGTTGACATGGCCATCCGGCACATCCAGCAAACCACCGAAAATATTAAAATCTGTCTCTGACTCATCACCGACCGAGGTAAATACCAGGCCGACGCCGCTATAGGAAATCCGCGTCATGTTCGGCCCGAATGTATCCAGATTATAGAAAGTCTCCGGTGCGCGTATCCAGGGGTAGGTATAACCTACTTCGATATATTCATTGTACAGCCCGACCGGGTACTTGATTTCACCCACATTGACAGCAAACCCATCGGAGTAGTCATAGGTAGCGTAGGCCCAGTCCATTTCCATCTGAAAATCTTCGACACCCTTGGCCTTCATCTGTGCCGCAAAGCGCCACTTTTCATCGACCTGGGTCGTCACGGTCAGACCCAGGCGGGTATCCTTGGTGGTGCCATTGTCAGAGATATCACCGGTATAGTGGATATCCTCACCCGAACCGGATGTGGCCAGGTAGGCACCGGTCAAAAAACCATGCCATTGGATCTCGCCAATTTCTCCCCCACTCGCCGAAAACGGTGCAACTACCCATAGGGTAGCTATGCAAAATCGTCCTAACTTGTTCATGCAGATACTCCTCCTCGTCTCACCAAACTGCAATTATCCGCGCACAGCCAGTACCATCGACAAGTCAATGGAAAACTTTACAGTACCTCTGTTTAGCTTGAAACGCCTCCAGACAGGGCTATCCCCTCATTAATCCAGTGGGAAATTAATAAGTGCATAATGAAAACACATATTGCACAATTGGCCAAACTATATTTGTTGCTCTCTTGAGCCCAGACAGCTACCGGTCATGGCATTAAGATTATTCTCTGCCAGTCGATACAAGACTTGTTCCCCTGTGCGGATACAAGGAGGGCTTTCACTATTTGACCAGCAGAAAGGTGGCTTCACTATGCGTCATTTCACCACGATGCGATTTATCGTCAGAACTTTGTTCATCGTGCTACTGCCGACGTTTACAGCACAATCGGTGCTGGCCAATGACGATTTGCACGCACTTCGCCAGGCCGCGGAGGCGGATCAATCCGCCAGGGCCCAGCACCAGTTAGGACTCCGGTATTTGCAGGGTAAAGGGGTCAATCAGGACGGCAGATCGGCCGTGATGTGGCTGCAACGTGCGGCAGAGCAGAATTATGCACCGGCCCAGTATCAGCTGGGCGAGTTGTACCGGACGGGCGCCGGGGTCGATATCGACGCAGCCGCGGCCGTTGAATACCTGACCAGTGCGGCCGAACAGGGACACCCTACGGCACAATACAGGCTGGGCACCCTGTATCTGACCGGCAGCCTGGTTGAAAAGGATCTGATTGCCGCCACTGAATGGATGGAGCTGGCAGCAGAGCATGGTTATACAGAAGCCAGGCAGGCCCTGGCCGAACTTGATAAAGCGACACCGGCTACCAGCGAAACAATCGTAACACCAGGCCCGGAGTCACCACAGACAGAGGATAAGAGCAACGAAGAATCCACCACACCCTTGACCACTTACACCCGCGCCGCAGAGCAGGGTGACGCAGAGGCACAATATCAGTTGGGTGAGATCTATCGAAAAGGTACTGAAAAAGGCGTTTCCCGCAGTTTTAAGGCGGCCGCCAAGTGGTATGAGATGGCCGCCGAACAGGGACATGCGGAGGCCCAGTATCAGCTTGGCGAGTTCTACAGCAAGGGAAGGGGCGTTAAAAAGAACAGGGAAACCGCACGAAAATGGTACCAGGCGGCCGCCAGACAAGGCCATGTCAAGGCCAAATACCGACAGCGTGGTTGTGGATTTTGCTAGAGAATGTTAATACCCCCCTAAGCTGGCCTAGGCAGAGATGGAAACAAAGATGAAATTACTGCTCGCCCTCCTATTGTTGATCTTTCCCCTGGTCTCGGCAGCGGCTGCCTATCAGTGGGTGGATGAAAATGGCAATGTGCGTTTCGGCAGCAAACCCAAAGCGGAAAAATCAGAGCCTGCAGTAAAAACCGAGCCAAAAACACCCGCCAAAAAACCAGACCGATCCAGTAAGGTAAAAACGCAGCCCGCCGCCACAGCGCCCAAAGTCCGTCGTGGTAAAAACCTTCTTCTATCAGATCCCGCGCGCATGAAGCCGGCCACCAGGGCGATAGCCATAGAACGGAAAAAAGCCGAACCTGTCAAGCCTGTATTACGCGCCATACCCACCCTCAAACCGGCGCCAGCACCCAAGGCAAAGACCCAGCCCACACCCGCCCAGAAGGCTGGCAAACCGCCTGAACCTCAGCCCGCTGGGTCGACGCAGAAGCCCGCCCGGAAAAAACCGGTAGCGGAGAAAGCAATCGCAAAGAAGACACCCGCACCCAACTCTGCCGCCGCAGAGACAGAAAGCGGCGCCGACAGAGATAAAAAAGATAAAGATGAAGAGCTATGTGGAATGTTTACGAACTTTGCCAGTAACTATCAGAACAAGCTCGTGGACTGTCAGGGCGCATCCTGCACCATCTACGAGAAAACACTGATCAAATACCAAAAAAAGCAGCAGACCTACTGCCGCTAACCTTTTCACCTTCAGAAGCTTATCATGCCGGACTTGTTCCGGCATCCAGACTTGATGAGGCCACTAGGCATCCGATCCCAGTTAGACCTTACGGGGTGTTTTTCAACAGCTTGTGGATCGTCGTCAGCATCGGGCCACGGTCATAGGGCTTGTTGAAGAAACTGCGCACACCCACGGCCCTGGCCGCTTCCTCGTCGACCTGATCACTGCATCCGCTGCAAAGGATGACCGGCAACCCCGGTCGCAATGCGAGCATTTCCACCGCCAGCTCCATACCGGTCAGGGCCGGCATGGTCTGATCCGTAATCACCAGATCGACCTGTTCCGGGTGCTGCTGAAAATAACTCAGGGCCTGTCGGCTGTCTGCAAAGGTCTGTATGTCATAGCCCGCCCGGGAAAGCCAGGCCCGCATGAAGCCAAGAATCGCCTTTTCATCATCCACAACCAGAATGCACTGCCCCTCCCCGCCAGCCACCAGAGTATCAGTAACAGGATTCTCCACCAGCCGTTTTCCGTCGCCCTCCACGGGCTCAAACAGAAGACGGAAACTCGTGCCTTTGCCCATTGCCGAATCGACACGGATATGTCCATGGCAGTCATGCATGATGCCATGCACCATGGACAAACCCAGCCCGGTTCCATCACCCACTTCCTTGGTGGTAAAAAAGGGTTCAAACAGACGCGTGAGGGTGTGACTATCCATTCCCTGACCGGTATCACTGACGATCAATTCGACATAATTACCGCTGATCGATTCGTGGCAGGAACTGCACTCATCGCCGCTGTGCCGGCAAAAAGCCAGACCCACCGTCAGCTCCCCCTTGCCACACATGGCGTCACGGGCATTGATGCAGAGGTTCATGATCAGTTGCTGTAGTTGCACCGGCTCTGCACGGATCTTCGGAATTTCTTCCACCAGCCGGTCAAACTTTAAATGGATACTTGCCGGCAGAGTGGCCGTGAGCATTTTCAAGGTTTCCTTGACCAATGGCACCGGATCAAGTGGCTTAGCCCGGCTGTCACCGGCACGGCTGAAGGTCAGCATCTGCTGAATCAGATCCCGCGCACGTTCACCAGCGTGATACACCTGCCCCAGATACTCCTCGAGCTTTTCCTGTCCTTCACCCACACAGCGAGTCATCGCCAGGTCGGTGTACCCCATAATGCTGGCCAGAATATTATTGAAATCATGGGCGATACCGGCCGTCAACTGCCCAACTGCCTCCATCTTTTGCGCCTGCTGCATGCGTTCATCCATGCGGCGGCGTTCTTCCTGCACATTGCGCTGTTCGGTAATGTCCCGCAGATAAACCGAGACACCTTCGGGCGACGGGTAGACATGCACTGAAAACCAGCGTGACAATGGCGGATAAAAACCCTCTGTACGCACCAGAAACTGACTCTGCATGGCCTGATGCAGCGGTTTGAAAAAGAAACTCGCCATGTCGGGCAGGACATCCCAGATAATCTCTCCCTTTACCTCATCCCACGAAGTGCCGAACATCTCGCTGGCGGTTTGATTCAGATAAGTGATATGCCAGTCAGCGGTCAGGGAGAAAAAACCATCGCTAATGCGGTTCAACATTTCAAACAATTCAGTATTGCGCGTTGCCAGGGCCGTTTCGGCAGCCATACGCTGCAACTCCAGGGCCGCACGCTCCGCCGCCACGCACAGCAGGGCGCGATCCGTAGAGGACCCCACACAGGGCTTGTCGTCCAGCGTGAATAAAACGCCGATGCCTTCACCTTCGGCACCCAACAATCGCTCGCCACGGTAGCAAACGGCGCCGAGGTCGCGCAGCATGTCATCATCCGGATAGCGCTCTGTAACCCGATCCGGCACAATCAGAGAAGTGTGATCGCTATTCACCTCGGCACAGGGCGTACCGGCCAGATCGTAACTGAAGAGTTCAGCCTCATGATCCGTATCCCAGAAACCCAGCATCTCGACACGCTTCTCGCCATCGACGAAGCGGCCAACACCCGCCCAGCGATAACCCAGCGCCAGTGAAACAGAGCGGGATATGTCGTGAAAGACATGCTGGGAAGAGGCCGTCACGGTCAGTGACTCCAGGGCCCGGTTAATCCGCTGCCGTTCACTGATATCACGCACGATGGCAATACACTGACCGTGATCCGAATCTTGCGGAAAATACTGCAAAAATATTTCCACCGGTATGTGCTTGCCGGATTTGGCCACATGCGTGGTCTGCAAAGTCAGGTGATCCCGTTCCCCTCCGATCAGCGGGGCCATCGCTTCACGGAAGCGGGCTTCATCATACTCAGGCTTGATATCCAGCGGCGTCATCGCCAGCAGTTCCGACTCCGTGTAACCCACCTGCTCCACCGCCCCCAGGTTGACATACATGAATCTGAGCGTGCGTGAATCAAACAGAAAGACACAGTCCAGCGTCTGGTCGAGAATATGCTTGAAATGCGCCAGCCCCTTTTGTGCCCGAATGCGCTCACTCACATCGGTGCGGATCGAAATATACTGCTCGGGTTTTCCCCTTTCATTGAGCAGCGGCATGATGGTGGTCTGCACCCAATAGGAGACACCCTCCCGGGTACGATTCTCGATCATCCCCTGCCAGGTATCACCAGTGGCAATGACACGCCACATGTCGCGAAAGAAATCCTCGGAATGGGCGGCCGATTTCACAATGCGATGATTCCGCCCCAGCAGCTCCTCTCTCCGGTATCCCGAAACATCACAGAATTTGTCATTGACGTAGGTGATCTTTCCGTTGACCTCGGTGATGGAAACCACGGCATGCTCATCCAGCACCGCCTGCAAACCCTGCAATTGTGTGATCGACAAGGCCTTTGCTTCATACAGTATCGGCGGATCGCTACTTGCTGCCATCATCACTCCAGGTCAGGGCGCCGGTACGCAGGATATTCTCGAATATCTCCGTTCCCATATCGGCCTTGGACGAAGCAGGCATGCGCAAGTCCTCCGGGCGGCTTTGCAGGATATCGCGAAACACCCGCATCAGCTCGGGATCGCGCCAGCCCTTCTCCGTCTCCTCCTCCAGAATGGCGAGAATTTTTTCGTCGGAAAAAGCCTTTTTGTAGGGCCGTTCATTGGCCAGTGCATCGTAAATATCGGCAAACTGAAAGATACGCGCCAACAGCGGAATTTTCTTGCCTTTCAGGCCGTCCGGGTAACCACCGCCATCCCAGCGTTCGTGATGATTTCTCACCACCGGCAAGGTCAGGCCCATACTCTTCAGCCCCTGTAACAGCTCGGCGCCGATGATGGTGTGCTGGCGCATAATGACCCATTCCTCATCGGACAGTGGCCCGTTCTTGAGCAGGATGCTGTCAGGGATGCCGAGTTTGCCGATATCATGCAGCACACCGCCGCGCCGCAGGGCGGTCAGCTCTTCCTCGCTCAGCCCCAACGCCTCGCCGATGACCACCGAGGTATGCGCCAGGCGGGAACAATGATCGCCGGTATGCTCATCGCGCGCCTCCACCATGCGTGCGAGGGCGAACAACAGGGTCTCGGCATCCTCCAGTTGGTCGGTCAGGCGCTTGTAGCCGGCAAAATTTTCGGTACGGGCGATCAGCTCCAGTGGATTGTAGGGCTTGCGAATAAAATCATTGGCGCCGGCGCGCATGCTCTTGAGCAGCTCTTCACGGGCATTGGTGCCGGTCACCATGATCACCGGCAACAGCTCCAGTCCCAGCTCACCACGAATACGCCGGCACAGTTCATCGCCATCCATGCCCGGCATACGCTTATCGAGCAACACCACGTCGAATTCCTGCTCGCGCAACAGGGCCAACGCATCCTCGCCATTACCGGCCTCACTGATGATGTACTGAGGCCCGTCCAGAACCTCCTTCTCCAGGGTACGATGCACCTCCTCGTCATCGACCAGTAAAAGACGAAAAGGCTTTTGATTATCGGATGGCTTCACGCTACCTCGGTGCTCTTGTGTGCAGTGAGACTTTCAGTTTTTTTTCAGTTTTTTTTCAGCATGGACTATCGACATTCGAAACATAATCTTGACATTGAATACCGGTGTCATGCCGGCAATCTCAAGCCGGCGACAGGCGGGCATACAGCGTCTCATCCTGCGCCGTTGCGCCGCGCCGTTCGCACAGGGCCGAGGCGAAGGCGATGGCCTGATCCAGCATCTGCTGCGGCGGATGTCCCCGCATCAGCCCGGCGATCAGCACCGCGGAAATACCATCGCCGGCGCCCACCGTATCCACCAGGTTGAGCACCGGCACCGGTACACCATTGAGGATGCCTTCGGGCAGCACCATGAAGGCGCCCTGCGCACCACAGGTGACCACCAGCATCTGCAGTTCACACTGCACAAACAGCTCCCGTGCCGCCTGCTGTTGTGCCTCCAGACCGTCGAACTGCCCACGCATGGCGCTGTTCAGTTCATCGCTGTTGAGCTTGACCCAGGTGGCGCCCCGCAGCAGAGGCACGGTATGGGCCGGATTCCACCACGGGTCGCGAATATTGAGATCGAGAAAAATGGGCAGTCCACTCTCCGCCTGCAAGCGCAGCAGGGCCGCCCGTGACGTAGCATTGCGCAGGATCAGGCTGCCGTGATAAATCAGTCCGGCCGGCGCCTGCTGCATGGCGCTCAGCGCCGCTCCGGCATCGATGGCGTCATAGGCCTGATCGGGCAGGATATGATAGCTGGGCTCACCCTCCTTTACCTGTATGGCCACCACCCCGGTGGGTTTTTCGGGATCCCGCTGCACCGCATCCACCGGCAGCCCCCACTCTTGCATCACACGCAGCACCACCTTGCCACGCTCATCGTTGCCGACACGGGAGACCAGCAATGGCGTCACCCCCAGCCCCTGCAAGTGCCAGGCAACATTGAACGGTGCGCCGCCAAGGACGATATTACCGTCCGCAAAACAGTCGAACAGCACTTCGCCGAACAGGATGGGTTGACCTTCGATCATCGCCTGTGAGGATTCCTTCGTCGTGTGGGAAGTTCGTCAGTAGCTCACAAAAAAGTAGCGGCAGCTCACTGGAAAAATGAACAGGCGCCCGTTGCTTCAGGGTAGCGGCGTGGAAAAGGTCTCCGGCAACGGTTCCTCGCCGATCCACACCCGCGTCCCCACTTCAACCAGATCGAACAGCGCCACCACCTCACGGTTACGCATTTTCACGCAACCATGGGAGCCGGGCAAGCCCAACACATCGTCGTCGGGGCATCCATGAATATAGACATAGCGACGCTGGGTATCTACCGTGCCGAGACGGTTGCGTCCCCGCTCCAACCCGGACAGCCAGAGGATGCGGGTCAATATCCAATCGCGCCGTGGATACTGCGCGCGCAACGCCGGGGTATAGATTTCACCACTGGGACGGCGACCAACAAACACCGTGCCGAACGCTGCATCGGCGCCGATCCTGGCGCGGATCTGATGCCAGCCACGCGGCGTGCATTCACTGCCTCGCTGTTCGCCAGGACCATTGAGCGCCGTGGATACCACCACGTCCATCAGCACATGCCTCCCCTCGCGCAGTTGCAGGCGCTGTTCGGCCATGCTTATCAGGATCACGCTTTTCACCCTTTTAGCCTCGCAACTATTTTGGAGCGGGCCATGCCCGCGATTTTTCCTGATTGGCAAATAAAGCGACAAGCTCTGTGGGAAAGGAAAAAACCATCGCGGGCATGGCCCGCTCCTACATTGGCCGGCCTATTCACGGCGCACCGACACCAACCCATCATAGTTGCCGTCCAGACTCAGAACATAGCCCGCTATGCCCTCGCGTGC
Organism: Gammaproteobacteria bacterium; assembly: GCA_011051755.1. Classification (GTDB taxonomy): domain Bacteria; phylum Pseudomonadota; class Gammaproteobacteria; order SZUA-152; family SZUA-152; genus DRQN01. The sequence goes on along the minus strand of DRKN01000030.1, from coordinate 3,026 downwards.
GGCAAAGACATGATCCTCGTACCACAACGGCACATAGGGCAGCTGCTCCAGTAAACGCGCTTGCAGGTGGCGATACAGCACCGCCTGTTCCTCCAGTGTCGGCGCCGCGGCCGCCTGTGTGATCAATGCATCGGTCTGCGCATCACGGAAACGGCCTCGATTGGCGCCATTGGGAGGCACCGCATCGCGGTGAAAGGCATAATGAAAAATATCCGGTGTCTTGATGCCCACCCAGGACAGGCTGTACATCTGAAAATTGCCGGCCTTGATATCGCCGTAAAAGGTGCCCCAGTCGTAACTGCGCAGATCGACCTCAATTCCCACCTCGCGTAACTGGCTCTGCAATACCGTCGCAAGGCGCACGCGAAAGGGATCCGTGGAGGTCTTGTAGCTCAGCCGCAGCGGATGTTCCCGGCTGAAACCGGCCCCGCGCAATATCGTCCGTGCGGCCTGTGGATCATGATCGATCAGCGGCAGACCGGCATTGCCGGCCCAGTGATCCGGCGGCAGCAGGGCGCTGGCGAGCCGGGCCGAGCCGTCCATCAGATAGTGCACGATGGCCTCGCGATCAACGGCCTGAGCGATGGCGCGGCGGATGGCGGGATCGGCCAACTGCGGATCGTCGAGATTGAAGCCCAGATAAGTGAAGTTGGAGCCGCGCGCGCGGCGCACGCTGACACCCACCTTGTCTTGCAAATAGCGCACCAACTCCGGCGACAGATCATTCTGCAACAGGTCGACTTCGCCACGCAGCAGTTTCAACACCCGCACCGTAGGATCGGAGACGCGCACGAAGGTCAGCGCCTGGCCGTCACGCAGCCGCAGCAGTTGCAAATGGCCGTCATCGGGCCAGGCGCGGAAACGGAACGGTCCGCTGCCCAGCGGATCACGGCTGAAGGCACGCCCGGCGGCCATCTGCTGCGCCGGCAGAATGCCGATGGTCAGATAGGCGGGAAACAATACATCGGCCCGGGCGAGGTGAAAATCGATGGTGTCGCCGTCAATGACCTCGATATGCTCAATCAACATCAACGAGGCACGATGCGGTGAGGCATTGGCCGGGTCGAGGATGGCATCATAGGTAGCCTTGACGTCGCGGGCGTCGAGGCGGCTGCCGTCGTGAAATTCCCGGCCCGTGTCGCCGAGGCGGAAACGGTAGTGGGTCGGCGACAATCGTTGCCAGTCCGCGAGGGCCGGCACAGGCATCAGCCGCTCATCAAAATCCACCAGCCGTGCATACAGCAAGCGGTTGATGCGCGTGGAAGTGGCATCCGTCGCGAAACGGGGATCCAGCGTCACCGGGGCGCTGGCGAGACCAAAACGCAGCGTGTCGTCCGGCGCGCGCGTGCAAGCACTGAGCAACACGGCCAGCATCAGCAGCAGGGAAGGAAAGAGGAAACTACCAGTCTTTATAGGGATGCGTGACCAGGCAAACGTTGTAATAGCGTGTATCGTGCGACACCTCTTCACCCAACCAGTCGGGTCGTGCAAAGTTTTCATCGGCGCTGCCAAGCTCGATCTCGGCCACCACCAGGCCCGCATTGTCGCCGCTGAAAACATCGATCTCCCAGGTGTGTTCGCCATGGCGCACATGATAACGGTTTTTTTCGATCAGTGGCCGTTCGCAGAGGGTATCGAGCAGCTCCCCGGCATCGGCGAGGGGGATTTCGTACTCATACTCCTGACGTTGCACACCAAGAGTGGCGCTCTTGATATTGAGGTGGGCATGCTCACCACTGATACGCACCCGCACCGAGGCCCGTTTGGCGCCGATGAGATAGCCCTGGCGCATGGATATACCGGCATCGGCATCACGGCGCCAGCTGTCGTCAAGGAGGAGAAATTTGCGTTCGATCTCGGTGGCCATGCCTCTTGCCCGCCATGTTTAGATGTCATCACTGTAACGAAAAAGCGCTGTTTTAGCCCGAAAAATTCATTAATTTGCATAAAGATCGCGCAGGATATTGGCGCCACAGGGCCTTGGTTTAACAAAAAGCCAGTCCCGCTGCCTCATGCTTGAATTATGATGTATATGTCTTTCTCGTCATCATCGAACACCCTATGTTATCGGTGGAGTTTACCACCGTGGTTGGTGTCCAAAATCATTAGGCCACATCAACTATAATCTCATTATCTTTAATAGGAAACTCAATTTCTTTATATAAACTATCTGTATTATTAGCGGAATTTTCAAGCATTTCTTGCAGAGCAAAAGCATTATCTGGATAGAACACATTCAATCTTTTAACTCGGTCTTCAAGCTGCGTTTTAGATTCAACTAAAACACCCAGCAAATCACAATCAATCAACTCGCCAGCGTAATCCATTGGAAAATCATTTTTGCTGTTCGATATGACCTCCTCAACTAAATATTTGGTTAACAAAACATCCCCATTTTCACCAGTGACTAGAGGGCCTACTGTGAAGTTATTTTTCATCTTTGACCTAACAATGAAGAACACAATCAAACCCTTTATGACTCCATTAGAATTATTAAATAGAAACCTTATTTGTTCTGGCATAGGACTATCCACGCAATCAACCTCCTTTTAATTTTATTAGCATTGCAGGATCTACTGGAATCGCATCCTTTGTCGTGGCCTCAATCCCTCCACCTATTCCCCACTTAGGGTTGTCGTCAGGGTTTACCTTTGTAAACGGTGTACGACTAGGAACATTTGCAGGATCAATCTCTATCCTATATAAAGGCTTAGATGGAAGTTGGTTATGTGTTTTAGCTCTGCCAGCTGTCTTATACAAGCGATTCGTAATATAAACGTCTTTTAAATTACCAGCAGCATCAACGTTAGGTATTTTTCCAGTACGCCGTATGACTTCTGCTTCGCCTTCACCAACATACCTATAAAACTTACAACTCAATCCCAGCGGATCCACCCACCCCGCCGTATTCAATCCATACTGATAATTGTTAATCCCACCCGCTAACCCAATCGGATCCTGACTAATAAACTGCCCTACATCCGCATCATAATACCGATGCCGATTATAATATAACCCCGTCTCCC
>DRKN01000029.1 GCA_011051755.1 Gammaproteobacteria bacterium | reverse complement strand
GCCTTCCGGCAAGGCAACGCCTACGACGTGAATTTGGAGGACTACCACTGATGGCTACCAGAACCCGCAAACCGACCCACCCCGGCGCCATCCTGCGCGAAGACATCCTGCCCGAGCTGGGCATGTCCCAGACCGAGCTGGCCCGACGCCTCGGCGTCTCGCGCCTCACCGTGTCCGACCTTATCCATGAGAAGCGTGCCCTTTCCGCCGATATGGCCATGCGCCTTGCCCGTCTGCTGGACACCACCCCCGAAAGCTGGCTGGCGATGCAACAGGCGCTTGACCTGTGGGAGCTGGAGAACGAGCGCGGCCCCGAGTATCAGAAGATCGAGCATGTGGCGGCATAGCGCCAGCCTGGTGACGGGATACGCAGCCCTGCTTCGGTGGGGCTTTTTTGTGGGTGGGTGGGTGAAATTCAGGGGGCACGGATGGTTGGTGTACAGCCGTTGGGGGAGAAACGCCCCGCCGAAGCGGGGCCGTCGTGGCAAGCGAGGTTTCACTTACTGTTCACTTACAGAGCCTTTTGCGGTGGATGATGCTCTGTAAGTTATTGATTTTGGTGGGCGATACTGGGATTGAACCAGTGACCCCTGCCGTGTGAAGGCAGTGCTCTCCCGCTGAGCTAATCGCCCGAATCTTTCGAGGGATGGGATTCTACGAATTGGCGGGGGCCGCGTCAAACCTGAATGGATCTCGCCGTTGCAAGCCGGGGGCTCGGCACCACGTCACGCCTGCGAACGCTGACATGAATTTAGGCGGTGAGGCGACGCAGGACGCTAAAGCCGCAGTCGGTGCCCACAAAGAACCTCCTGCATTCTGGCCTGCGCCGGAATGATGATAGTCGTCGTGGCAAATACTGGATCACCAAGCCCATGGCGATTGAAGAGACGCTTTAGCGGCCGCCCGTTGTTGCTCAATCGCTCCTTTATTTGCCAGTGGCTTGCTACAATGGCGTCCCTTTTCCGTCTGAATGAGTGAATGCCAATCATGCGAACGCGTTTTGCGCCCAGCCCCACGGGTTATCTGCACATCGGTGGCGCCCGCACCGCCCTCTATTCCTGGCTGCATGCCCGCAAGCATGGGGGCCGTTTCGTGTTGCGTATCGAGGACACGGATCGGGAACGTTCCACGACGGAATCGGTGAATGCCATTCTGGAGGGTATGACCTGGTTGGGACTGGAGTACGATGAGGGGCCGTTCTATCAGACAGACCGCTTCGCACGCTATAACGAGGTGATTCAGCAGTTGATGGACAAGGGGTTGGCCTACCGCTGCTACTGCACTCGCGAAGAGCTGGATGCGATGCGTGAGGCGGCTATGAAGCGCAAGGAAAAGCCTCGTTACGATGCACGTTGCCGCAGGCGCAACGGGGCGCGCAAGGGCGTGGAGCCGGTAATCCGCTTCAAGAATCCCACCGATGGCGTGGTGGTGGTGGAGGATCTCATCAAGGGTAAGGTGGCGTTTCAGAATACCGAGCTGGATGATTTGATCATCGCCCGCAGCGATGGTATGCCGACTTATAACCTGACCGTGGTGGTGGATGACTGGGACATGGGCATTACCCATGTGATTCGTGGTGACGACCACCTCAACAATACGCCACGCCAGATCAATCTGCTCAAGGCCCTGGGCGCCGAGCTGCCCATCTATGCCCATGTGCCCATGATCCTCGGCGAGGATGGCAAGCGCCTGTCCAAGCGCCATGGCGCGGTGAGCGTGATGCAGTACCGCGAGGAGGGCTACCTGCCCGAGGCGCTGCTTAACTATCTGGTGCGCCTGGGCTGGTCCAGCGGCGATCAGGAAATCTTTTCCCTCGACGAGATGATCGAGCTGTTCGACGTCGGCGACGTTAACGGTGCGGCGTCCACCTTCAACCCCGAAAAACTGCTGTGGCTGAACCAGCAGTACATCATGGCGGCCGAGCCGGAAAAGATCGCTCACCACCTGGGCATCCACCTCGGCAGGCTGGGCATCGATCCCTGTGATGGGCCGGACATCATGGGCGTGGTGATGGCGCAGAAGGAGCGCGCCCAGACGCTGGTGGAGATGGCGCAGATCAGCGAGTTCATCTACCGCGATTTTGATGAATTCGATGAAACGGCGGCAAAAAAGCACCTGCGCCCGGTGGCGCAAGAGCCGCTGGAAAAGATGCGCGAGGCGTTGATGGTGGTGGAGGACTGGCAGCCCGAGGTTCTGCACCAGGTGGTGAAGGATGTCTCCGAGGCACTGGTGATGAAGATGGGCAAGGTGGCCCAGCCGTTGCGTGTGGCCGTGGTGGGGCGTGCGGCCTCGCCGGGCATCGATGTTACCCTGCACCTGGTGGGTAAAGATGCCTGCCTGCGGCGCATCGATAAGGCGCTGGCGTTTATTCGCCAGCGAGCTGAGGGTTGAGTATGGATCAGAACGACGTTTCGAGCACGCCGACCAATTTCATCCGCCAGATCATCGGTCGCGACATTGCCGCGGGCAAGAACGGCGGTCGCGTGGCGACCCGATTTCCGCCCGAGCCCAATGGCTACCTGCACATCGGCCATGCCAAGTCCATCTGTCTGAATTTCGGCATCGCCGAGGACTACAATGGCACCTGCAACCTGCGTTTCGACGACACCAATCCGCACAAAGAAAATGCCGAGTTCGTCGAGGCCATTCAGCGCGATGTGCACTGGTTGGGTTACGACTGGGGTGACAAGGTGTTTTTCGCCTCGGACTATTTCGAGCAGTTGCACGACTATGCGGTGCAATTGATCGGGCAGGGCAAGGCCTACATCTGTGATCTGAGCGCCGAGGAGACGCGAGAGTATCGCGGCACCCTCACCGAGCCGGGCAAGGACAGCCCTTACCGCAGTCGCAGCGTGGCTGAGAACCTCGATCTGTTCGCCCGTATGCGCGCTGGTGAATTCGCCGACGGCGAGCGCGTACTGCGCGCCAGGATCGACATGGCCTCGCCGAATATCAACCTGCGTGATCCGACCATCTACCGTATTCGTCACGGCGTGGTGCATCACCAGACGGGGGCGGAGTGGTGCATTTACCCCATGTACGACTTCACCCATTGCCTGTCGGACGCCATCGAAGGCATCACCCATTCCCTGTGCACCTTGGAATTTGAAGATCATCGGCCGTTGTACGACTGGTATCTCGATCAGCTCGACGTGCCCTGTCATCCACAACAGATCGAGTTCTCGCGTCTCAATTTGCAATACACCATCACCAGCAAACGCAAACTGACGACGTTGGTGGACGAAGGTTACGTCGAAGGTTGGGATGATCCGCGTATGCCGACCATCGCCGGCCTGCGCCGGCGTGGTTTCACACCGGCCTCGATCCGTGAGTTCTGCCAGCGCATTGGTGTCACCAAGTCCGAGAACAGCGTCGAAATGGGCGTGTTAGAGAGTTGTATCCGCGAAGACCTCAATGCCAATGCGCCGCGCCGCATGGCCGTGCTGCGGCCGCTCAAGGTGGTGATTAAAAACTACCCCGAGGGGCAAACGGAACAGCTCGCTGCCGCCAATCACCCGCAGGACGAGAGTTTCGGCATGCGCGAGATCCCCTTCGGCCGCGAGGTCTGGATCGACCGTGACGACTTCATGGAAGTGGCGCCCAATAAAAAGTTCAAGCGTCTGGTGGCGGGTGGCGAAGTGCGTCTGCGCAATGCCTACGTGATCCGCTGCGACGAGGTCATCAAGAACGGGCAGGGTGACATTGTCGAACTGCGCTGTAGCTACGACGCCGACACCCTGGGCGCCAATCCCGAAGGGCGCAAAATCAAAGGAGTGATTCACTGGGTGTCGGCAAAGCAGGCCATCGAGGCTGAGGTTCGCCTCTATGACCGCCTGTTTTCCCACCCGACGCCGGATGCCACAAAAGACGGCAGCGACTACAAGATGCACCTCAACCCGGACTCCCTGCGCAGCCTCACCCAGTGCTATCTGGAAGTCAATCTGGGCAGTGCGCAGCCCGGCGAGTGGTTCCAATTCGAGCGTGAAGGTTACTTCTGCATGGATCCCGCGCACACCGCCGATGGCAGGCCCATCTTCAACCGAACGGTCACTCTGCGTGACTCCTGGGCAAAGATCGAAAAACAGCAAAATAGTGGAAAATAAGTTGCTTTACTCCTTGACAGAAATCGCCATTTCTCTAAAATGGCGCCTTCGCTTTTCGGGGCTATAGCTCAGCTGGGAGAGCGCCTGCATGGCATGCAGGAGGTCGGCGGTTCGATCCCGCCTAGCTCCACCAAGTTCACTCGAAAGCGAGTGTCAAAGTCGATGTCCCCATCGTCTAGTCGGCCTAGGACACCGCCCTTTCACGGCGGTAACAGGGGTTCGAATCCCCTTGGGGACGCCATACATATCCGGTTTTCGACCGGGATGCTGTAGTAGATACAGCAATCTAAAGTCTCTGGGTCAAGCACGATTTGCTTGACCAGAGTCTTTATCAACTCCTTCCAGCGCTTGCTGGGCATCTCCTCGAAAGTCTTGGCCAATGTTTTGAGTGTCCTGGCCATCTCGGACTCGCTGAGGTTGGCAAGCACCTTCTGTACTGAGTTTTCTCTCTCCAGGCGTTCTATCTGTGCCTCTAGGCTTTTACGCTGTCGCGCCGGGACAAGCTCGGCGTATCTTGCAGGGTGAAAGTCCCTGTCGGGTAAGGGCTAGCCACCCACCCGTATCGAGTCTTGGGTCCATGGCGGAGCAGCCGAAAGGCTGCGAACAAGATGGGCTAAGCGTAGACAGAGAAT
>DRKN01000028.1 GCA_011051755.1 Gammaproteobacteria bacterium | reverse complement strand
CAGTTCGATTCTGTCCCCGGCCACCATATTTATCAATGAGATAAAAGTTTTCTGCTTTTACTCCCCGTGTCACTCGGTACACTTTCGGTACACCTGTACTGGAAGGCGCCGTGGCGGCAATCACCAAGACACCCTCGAAAACCTGGAAGGCGATCATCCGCAAGCGCGGCTGGCCGACGACCATCAAGACGTTCCGCACCAAGCGTGACGCCGCGGACTGGGCGCGCCGTACCGAGGATGAAATGGTGCGCGGGGTGTACATCAACCGGGCCGGCGCGGAGAAGCTGTTGCTGGGAAAGGCGCTCGACCGCTACCTGAGTGAGGTATCGTCCACCAAGCGCGAGAGCACGGCTTATGCCGAGGGTCAGAAGGCCAAGGCGCTGAGGAAAAAGTTCGGCGCCTACAGCCTGGCTGCGATCACGCCGGATCTGGTAGCTGAGTACCGTGACGAGCGGCTGGAGGCCGGCAAGTCCGCCAGCACGGTGCGCCTCGAACTCTCCCTGCTCTCGCACCTGTTCACCATCGCCATCAAGGAATGGCGTGTTGGGCTGCTCTACAATCCCGTGGCGCATATTCGCAAGCCGGCACCCGCCAAGGGTCGGGATCGTCGTTTGAGTGCAGACGAGGAGAAGGCCCTGTTCAAGGCCTGCGACAAACATTCCAATTCCATGCTCGGCTGGATTGCGCGCATTGCACTCTACACCGGCATGCGTGCCGGCGAGATCAAGTCGCTGACACGCCAGCAAGTGAATCTGCAAAAGCGCACTGTGCTCCTGACTGAGACCAAGAACGGCTCCGCTCGCACCGTGCCACTCACCCGCGAAGCGGTAGAAATATTTCGCCTGGCACTAAACAACCCCGTGCGACCGTTGAAGGTCGACCTGATCTTCTGGGGTGAGCCCGGTCGGGATGGCGTGCGCCGGCCGTATGAATTTCGCCCCGCCTGGCATCGTGCGCTGAAACAGGCCGGCATCAAGGGTCTGCGTTTCCATGATCTGCGCCATGAAGCGGTATCCCGCCTGGTCGAGGCCGGCCTCGGCGATCAGGAGGTCGCGGCCATCTCCGGACACAAGTCCATGCAAATGCTGCGGCGTTACACCCATCTGCGCGCCGAAGATCTGGTCGAGCGACTGGATCAGTTAATGGGTTAAATCCGGTTCTTATCGGTTTATTTTCTTCGCGTACGGCTAAGCATTTTGTTCTGGCCAGCATATGCTGCATTGTGCAATCTGGTGTCTCCGAATCATGCGCAAGGAGACCGCAGATTATGCAAGAAACAGAAAGTGCCAGTGTGGCGACACTGGAGAATCAAATCACCGAACGTTATGGCCTGTTGTTATCGCAAACCCACCTGGCGGAACTGCTTGGCCGTACCACCGGCAGTTTACGCTATAGCCTGAGCTACCCGAGCGACCATCAGACACAAGCCCTGAAAGCCTGCGGCCGCAAGATCGGACGCCGCGTGTACTACCCGGCCACAGAAGTTGCCCGGATCATCATCGGTATCAACGACGAGTAAGTCACCGGGTGGCTGTGTACTGAAGCCGTGAGCATTGCCGCAATGAACTGGGCCTGGCATCAGGACCTCAAGCCGGTGCCTAAGCTGGTCCTGATGGCGCTGGCCGATGCGGCAGATGACCAGGGTATCTGCTGGCCCAGTGTCGCGACGGTCGCGGCCAAGGTTGGTGTGTCCACACGTACCGTACGTCGTGTAATGCAGGGGCTTATCCGTTGCCAGGTGTTAACCGCAGAACCCCGTCACCGCAGCGACGGCTCCTGCTCCTCAAACCGCTACCGATTGTTGATGGGAGGGGGTGACAGATTGTCACCGGCCCCTGACGGTGGCGACACCACCCCCGGACACCTCAGTCAGGGTCCCCTTGACACCGGTGTCATACCAGGAACCACCATAGGAACCCAAAAAGAATCACCACAACCACTGCAAACCGAAACCCGGTCGGGCAAGGTAATGCCTGAGAACGGTGGTGGTGGGGCATCTGTCGATCTGGTTTATCCCAATGCCCTGTCGTCTGCAGCGCAGGATCAGGCCCGGCAAAAGCTGGCGGGGCTGCCCGCCGATATGGCACAGCAGCTCCTCGATGAACTGGCCGCAGGTATCAAGGCCAATGTCATCCGCACAACACCCCTGGCCTATCTACGCGGCCTGATTGCGCGGGCCCGTGCCGGCACGTTCACACCTGAAGGCGCCTTGCTGGTCGCGGCGCTGCGCAGGCGGCGCGCAGACGTTGACGCTGCCATGCAGCACAACGAGACCCGGTGCCGTGACCAACCGCCTGCCGCGGTCGATCCGGACAACCCACTGGTCAGGAAGCTGCTCGATACCCGGCACCGGTTGCAGGTAAAGAAGCGTCAGGGAGATTGAGGCGCGGCTGTCGAGACGTGACGCCGCGGTGTTGCCCCGGGCAACACCCATCTCTTTTAAGTTTGTTCCGCAACTGAGCGTAAACCGGTGTATTTTTGTCGGGAAGGGCGAAGCGGTCAGATTCCATCGAATGCAGCCGGTGTGACAGGCCAGTGCCTGGCACGTGGCCTGCCCGATCCGAAGGCGCCCTCGTCACTAGCGAGCGTAGCGGGGTAGTGACGAGGGCGGTGATCCCGTTAACGACGCGGGTTTGCGACTGGATTTCAAGGTTACGGCGGGATTACGTGTTCTTATACTGCCGCCCTCGATTGATTTTAACCGTGGCCACTGCGTGTACAGTGGCAATTGAGCGTATCCGGACCCTGTGAAACGCAGCGGCTTGTCGCCGTGGGTCCATCTTCCAAACCGAGCCGATCTCAGGATCGATTCATTCCCGCAGGTACCTGCCTGCGATCACGCGACGAATAGAGACAGACGCCACCGGCGGTACTGTCGACGTTCATCTTCCATCAACCGTGGACGTGTTCCGCCTATTCAAAAGGAGGTGCTTTATGAGGCCACCGTAAAAGACGGCCCATGGGGGCCAGGTTGGCCAGCGTTGTGCCACTACCCGAAAGGGTAAAACAACGTTGCCTGAGACCAGGCATATTCAGGTCAATTGGGGGTGGTGTCCCACGGTCGTACCGCTATGCGGGCCTCGGTAGCTTCTGTTGCCAGGTGACCATAAACACTTACCAATGGAGTGAACACCGTGAGAGACCTGAACTACCAACTCAAACAACGCTGTCACCGCAATCGGGATGGCAGTTTTGAAATACAGAACAAGCGAATGCCTCTGAGCCTCGAAGGGCAACGGGTCTTTGGCCTGCGCCGGTAAGAGGCGATCAAGTTCACCCCGGGCTTCGCGGATCGCGGTGATTTCAGCCCACCGCCTCAATCGTGGCAGGTATCGCGCCCCGCACTGAAACCGGTGGGCGGCCGGGCCGTCAGTAGCTCCGCCACCGAGAGCCCGAAGGCCTGCGCGATTTTCTCCGCGGTCCCGAGGGAGGTGTTGACCTCGGCCCGCTCAATCGCCCCGATCAGGGTGCGATGCAGGCCCGCCTCCAGCCCCAACGCCTCCTGCGACCAGCGGCGCAGCAGCCGCAGATAGCGGATATTGTCCCCCAGAAGCCGGCACGTTTCCGGTGCCCGGTGACCAGCGTCATGGGTCGGCACAGGTTCGCCTGCCCAGTACTCAAAGGGGAGGGGTTCGATCCAATAGTCAGAATAAGAAATAGCCTGTGCGGGCATACGTGCGCCTCCTGTCAGCAAGTCAACAGCGGCTCACAAAAAACGGCCCCGGTCCGTGATCGGACTCGGGGCCGCCTGGAATACCCGCACCACCGGCTCGTACCGAAGTACAGCGGGGGATACTGGTTGCAGCCACGAGTCTTGGCGTGTTCAAGCTCGGGGTTAGTCGCCCTGTGGGTGTTACAGCACCTTCAGGGCGATGCTTTTCATGAGATCAGTGTCACTATCGTAGTGATGCAAATCGATGTCAAGGGGTGCCTTATATATAAGGCAAACCGAAACACTCGTTATTTTTTGGTGTAAGGTTCTCGTATGAAACTGCATGTCCTGAACGATGATCAGGTCATCATCGATGCTGTACACTTTCTGGGCAGCACCCTGTGGACAAACTTCGCCCCGTTCGGCGAGGCAGGCCGGTTTTTTGCCATGCAGACCGCACGGCAGGGTATGACGGACTTCTCCATCATCCAGTATCGTCATTACCTTGTTTCCGAGGCCCTCGAAAAACGTATACGAAAAGCTTCCCCTATCGAGCGGTTGCTCCGTTAGTGCTGATAGGGATTCCTCAATTTCAAAGGTGTTCAATAGCTCCCAACTCCTGTTTTGCCTTCTAAATCACTACATTTATAGAATATGTTACATATACTCTTGACTGGGGAGCATAAATATGTAACATATTCTCTAAATTGGGCAAATTTAAAGGAGCAAATGATGATGCCTGTTATTCGATTGAATGACGCCACATTTGTCGATCTCAAGACAATCTCAACCTGGATCGGGACCAAGACGCCTTCAGAAACAATAGACGCCATCGTCCGCGATAAGATGGAAGCGCTTGACCTGGAGCGAGACATTGACAGTGGGGCCTTGGGTAGCAATAACCCAGAAGGGGATCTTGTCTTTGAAAAAGCGCCGGGCCTTTCATTCACGAGAATTCTGTCTGCAAGCGTGGATAACGGGAAACCTGTGAAGGTCAACTGGGCTGGATTACTGATGAAGGTAATCAGTGCTGTGAAGGCAAAGGGTATGAACGGTGAAAAACTGGTAACAGAATTGCAGATTCCGGCCAAGACGTCCGAGTACACGCAGGACGGCTACAAGTATTACCCGGATTTGGGTGTCTCAATTCAGGGGCAATCTGCCATGGATGCTTGGAAGGAAGTAAGTAGGCTTGCACAAAAATACGGCATCCCCGTAGAAGTTCGATTCCAATGGAGAGAAAACAAAAAGGCACAGCATCCTGGTAAAGTGGGTGTGATCCGTGCAGGGCGATAATCTTAAGATTCAGCTAGCCATTAACAATAAGAATTCGTAAACTT
>DRKN01000027.1 GCA_011051755.1 Gammaproteobacteria bacterium | reverse complement strand
GTGGTTGAATTGCACTCTAACCAGTCATTCGAGTACGCCCGAGAGTTCCTGCGGTTTAGTTGACGCCCTGAGCTAACTGTTCAGGAGTGTGTAAAATGCCCAAACCAGGACCGAGAACGACTTACAAATACAGCGAAGAATTGGTAGTGTCCAGAATTTTTCGCACTTTCGTTTGGCGGTGTTCCCGATCTGATGGGTCAGGCCGCGTGGGTCCCGGTTGGGATAGGTCAGGGTCAGAGTAAAAACACTGAATATTACTCAAGGTTTTCCTTTACTCCGGCCAAAAAAATAACCAAAGCGCAGAACCAATAAGGGAATGGAGGGATTAAACTTTGAGCAACTTTATGGTTTGTAGAAAATTTATTCCCTCCGTTCTCCTTGATCCATTGAAACAGATTTCAGTATTGACGTTTCTCTTTTTCCTCATGCAGCCTTCCCATGCTGCAAGCGTCTGCTATAGCGAAAAATATTTCCCGTCGGTTGTAAGCCTGACTGCGGAAGGTGACGAGATACTGGTTCAACTGGGCGGCGTATACGCCAGGGGAAAGTCCGCACCGGTTCTGTCCTGGAGTACAATCGATAGTTGGAAGCTCAAGGGCGCGGGCAAATGTCAGAACTGCCCATACAACTATCATGGTGGAAAATGTGGAACACCGATCCCGAGTTGGCCTCCCGGGCAAATCGATGACTGGCAAAAATCCTCCGAAGAACCATCAATATGTGCATTGTCCGCAGACGCAGTCTATTTTGGTATCGATTACTATGAAGGGGAGGGCTATACAGGTAATGCAGGCTTTGGTCGTCTTGATCGCCAGACCGGAAAGCTGGAAATTCGCCGCCCGTACAGACTGCCTGGATATCCTGTATTCAAGGTTGTCTGGGACGGTCAGAATATCTGGGGCGCGACAACGAAAAACCTGGAATGTTTGGGGCATCCACCAGCAGCGGGCCTGGTCAGATACAACTGGGTTTCTCACGAGGTGACGACCTTTACGGAGGAAAGTGAAGGCCCCTGTGGGTTTGTGATCGACGAACTGCTGTTCAAGGAACCCTATTTATGGGTAGGGACCGATTTGGGGATATCCCGCCTGGATACGGCGAGTGGAAAATGGACGCACTTTCTCCCTGACCTGAACAATCCGGCTATGGTAGAAGAGGGTTCTTGCACAGAATTTTATAAGAAATTGCTAAAGGTGATCCCTGATGATGAGCGTTGGTTCGATGAGGGGCGTTCTTATCGACAAATATTTGAAGATAACCTGAAACAATACCGGCCTGGCCTGTATAGGGAGTTAAAGCTTGATTAAGTGTTTCCAGAAAGTGGGCAGTAGTATATTTGTGTATTTGGGGTCTATATTTAGGGTCATATTTTGGGTCAGGGTCAGAGTAAAAACTCTACTAAGCTGATGGGTGCATTAGATGGCGCTAGACAGGGCGGGAGCCTGTCTATCGCCGATCAGCACTCAAATCATACCGCTCCAGACAGTTCCTTCACCTTCAGATAGACATTCATCTCGACGAAATCATCTACCCGGGAGTCATTCAGGTAATTGAAGATCGGTGGGAAGTCGTCGGGTTCGTAGCCGCTGTTACACAGCCACTGCGAACACAGCTCGGTCATGAACTGGTTGATCTTGCTGGCATCGTCCTTGAAATACGCCACGGCGTATTTGCCGCCCGGGATGACGGTGCGATGATATGGTGCGGCGGTCTCTATTCCGGCATCGGCGAGAATGCAGGCATCATAGCGGCATTTGTCTTCGGGGGTGATGGCGGGGTTGTCATGGCACAGGGCAAAACGCGTTGGCCAGTCATTCTCAATCCCCCGGCTGTCGGCCCAATGTATGATCTTCTCCCAGGTGGCATAGACCGAGTCCAGTTCATAGCCTCGGGCCGAACTCAGGTATACCACCGGTTTCTCGCTTACGTTTTCTACTTTGACGTTCATCAAAATCTCCTTCAGTTTTTCGGGTTCAAAGACCGTTGTATCGGTCACAAACTGAGAATAGAGATCGCGAAGATTAAACGCCTTTCCATACTTGCGATAGATTTTTCCGATCTTGCCTTTTTCAATACTTGCCGGATCAGAGTCTTTGCCATTTCTTAATTCCGAGGCACTGACGCCGAAATACTGTTTAAAGGCCCGGGCGAAATTGGCGCTCGATGAGAATCCGCCCAGTTCGGCTACTTCGGTGATGCTCAGTGCCGGCCTGCCAAGCAGCCGGTACACCGCCTTTTCCATGCGCTTGCGCTGCACATAGTCGTTGACGGTTTCCCCCATCATGGCATGGAAAATACGGTGGAAGTGGTAGGCGGAAAAATGGCTGGCCTTTGCCAGGTCCTCGAGGCGTATGACCTCATCGATGTGCTGATCAACGAACTCAAGGGCCTTGCGTATTCTGCGCGTGTACTCGACGGACGTGCTGGCCCTGTTCCTGGCGGTGCTCATGGGGAGTACCATAGCAAATCAGCACGGGCATTGGCGATCGCGGGCCTTTTCCAATCTTGCTAAGAAAAGGCTGAAAGCGGGTGTTGCGGGTGGCTCGAAAGTTGTCGAAAAGCCGCGGTGGAGAAGAATATGTTGTTAATATTATGGAATACTCTGCTTTAGCCCTGTCTACGATTGATGGAAGTAGAGAATATGCTGGTGGCCTTTGCTGGTTTGATATGCCATGAAAAAGGAAACTGAGTGAAGAGAAATTCAACAAATACTGATCAATCAATAGAAATACCCGAGACCAGGGCAAGGCATCTGCGTTGGCTGTTGTATGTTGCCAGCATGCTCTTCATTCTTGGCCTGTTTCTGCCGATGCTTACCATCAGCAAGTTTGTATTTATCAGGAATTCCTTTTCCGTGTTTACGGGCGTGCTTGAACTTTTACTGGACGGTCAGATTCTGCTATTTGTTCTGGTGGGAGGCTTCAGTATCATTCTGCCCATTTTGAAAATAGGGGTGTTGTACAAAATACTTTCCAGACACTCCAGCAGTAACCCGCGGACAAAGCGCTATCTGCATCTCATGCATGAATACGGTCGCTGGGCAATGCTGGATGTTATGGTCGTGGCGATATTAATCGTAACGGTCAAGCTTGGAGTGGTAGCCAGCGTTGAAGTGCATTCTGGACTGTTTGTGTTTGGTGCCTCGGTGCTTCTAATTATGTTGATCACCAATAGAATCGTGGGGCTGACCCAGGACGAACGCGGTCGTACAAAAGAGCCGGATCCGTTCGATTTTGAAAGGTGATCCGCATGGCATCTCACTCCCGGTGAAAAATGACTGGCATGCAAAACGGCGTCTCAGCGTGAACTCCCCACGTCTTGCCGCTTACCCTGGATCATAGACAAGGGATCATAGACAAGCCGACGAAAGGTGTGCGATGACATGGCGACAGTGCCGGCCATGTGCCAACACAAACACGCGCCTTACGGTCGGTCGGGGAGGTAGCAGCAAGGAGTAAGGCGCCACGGCCGGGGCCGGCCGTAACCCATTGATTTTATGGCGCTCCCAAGGGGTTTCGAACCCCTGTTGCCGGCGTGAGAGGCCGGAGTCCTGGGCCACTAGACGATGGGAGCAGATCGCTCGGCCACGGCACGAGCGAGGTGGTATTATACGCACTCGAAATCGAGGAACAAGCCGGCCGAGACAGGACGCCCACCATCGACACGTCACCAATAATAATCCCGCGCGACCAGCACAACATTTCCCGCGCCAACATCAGCGAACATGCCCTCAAGGTCCTCTACCGCCTGCACAAGGCCGGTTACGAGGCCTACCTGGTGGGCGGCGGCGTGCGCGACCTGCTGCTGGGCCGCCACCCCAAGGACTTCGATATCGCCACCAATGCGCTGCCCGACGAAGTGCGCGCCCTGTTCCGCAACTGCCGTCTCATCGGCCGCCGCTTCCGCCTCGCCCACATCCACTTCGGTCGCGAGATCATCGAGGTGGCCACCTTCCGCGGCCAGCCCGAGGACGAGCACAGCGAGGAGGTCGCCAACGGCGAGGGCATGCTGGTGCGCGACAACGTCTATGGCGATCTGGAGAGCGACGCCTGGCGGCGTGACTTCACCATCAACGCCCTCTATTACAACATCGCCGATTTCTCGGTAGTGGACTACACCGGCGGGCTCGAGGATCTGCGCGAGGGCGTGCTGCGCATGATCGGCGAGCCCGTGGTGCGCTTCGCCGAGGACCCGGTGCGCATGTTGCGCGCCGTGCGCTTCGCCGCCAAGCTGGAGTTCCGCATCCCGGAAGACCTCGGCGCCACCATCCGCGCCGAGGCCGAGCGCATGACCAGTGTGCCGCCGGCGCGCCTGTTCGACGAAGTGCTCAAGCTGTTCCTCTCCGGCCACGCACAGCGCACCCTGGAGCTGCTGCGCGAGTACCGCCTGTTCGGCTACCTGTTCCCGCTCACCGAGGAGATGCTGGAGGACAACGATCCCTTTGCCCTGCCGCTCATCCGCCAGGCCATGGTCAACACCGACGCGCGCATCATCGCCGACAAGCCGGTGACGCCGTATTTTCTCTATGCCGTGCTGCTGTGGCCGCCGGTGCAGCGCGCTTGGCAGCACCATCTCGAACAGGGGCAGAGCGCCATGCAGGCCATGCACCTGGCGGCCGACGAGGTACTGGCCCACCAGCGCGACTACATCACCATCCCGCGGCGCATCCAGAACCCCATCAAGGACATCTGGTTCGGCCAGTGGCGGCTGGAGAATCGCCGCGGCAAGCGCCCGCTGGTGTTCGCCGAGCACCCGCGCTTCCGCGCCGCCTATGACTTCCTGCTGTTGCGCTGCGGCACCGGCGAGACCGATCCCGAGATCGGCCAGTGGTGGACGGACTTCCAGGAGCAGGACGACGAGGGGCGCCGGGCCATGTGCAACCTGTTGCAGAAGGATCGCGCCCCCCGCAAGCGCCGCCGTCGCCGCAAGCCGCGCAAGACGGGCAGCGATCCCGAATGAGTGCGGGTGGGGCGTCCCCGGCGGGGGCCGAGGCGGTGCAGGTCTACGTCGGGATCGGCAGCAATCTCGACGACCCGCACGCGCAGGTGCGCCGCGCCATCGCCGCCCTGAGCGAGCTGGCCGAGGCCGACAGTTTCGTGGTCTCGTCCCTCTATCGCAGTGCGCCCCTGATATCGTCTGATGCGCCGGCGGATCAGCCCGACTACATCAACGCGGTGGTGGGCCTTCGCACCCGGCTGGCTCCGCTGGATCTGCTCGCGCGCCTGCAGGCCGTGGAGCAGGCCCAGGGCCGTGTGCGCGACGGCGTGCGCTGGGGGCCGCGCACCCTGGACCTGGATATCCTGCTCTATGGTGATGAAATTATCGCGCAGGAGACGCTGCGCGTGCCCCACCCGGAGCTAGGTGAGCGGGCCTTCGTCCTGTATCCTCTACTGGAGATCGCCCCCGGCCTGTGCCTGCCGGATGGCCGACGACTGGAAGCGCTGGTGGCCGCGTGTGCCGCCGCGGGGCTCGAGAAACTGGAAGGAAAATGAGTTCGGGGACACCGGGTTTTATCGTTGTTGAAGGTCCCATCGGGGTGGGCAAGACCACCCTGGCGCGGCGTCTCGCCGAGAGCTTCGGCTCGGACCTGCTGCTCGAAGGGGCTGACGAGAATCCATTCCTGGAGCGCTTCTACCAGGACCCGCGCAGCGCCGCCCTGCAGACGCAGTTGTTCTTCCTGTTCCAGCGTGCGCAGCAGATCCGCGAGATGCGGCAGGGTGACATGTTCCAGCCGGTGCGCGTGGCGGATTTCATCATGGAAAAGGACCGCCTGTTCGCGCAACTGACCCTCGACGAGGAGGAATTCAAGCTCTACGAGCAGGTCTATGCGCACGTCACCCTCGATACGCCCACGCCGGACCTGGTGATTTATTTACAGGCGCCGGTGGACGTGTTGCAAAAACGCGTGGCCAAGCGCGGGCGGCACTACGAGCGTTTCATGGATCGCGATTACCTCGAACGCCTGGCGGAGAGCTACACGCGATTCTTTCACGATTTCTGCGACGCGCCGCTGCTCATCGTCAATGCCGCCGAGATCGATTTTGCCAGTAACGAGTCGGACTATCGCCTGTTG
>DRKN01000026.1 GCA_011051755.1 Gammaproteobacteria bacterium | reverse complement strand
TTGCTAATATAGTTTATTGAGTTTTAAAACCACCGCCTTTGGGCGGTCGGGTTTACCCATGCCGTTTGTTGCATGGAGTATTGAAGGCGTGTGCGAAGACAAGTCGTTTCGCTCGTCACTTCGGCTAAGGATTGGCTGGACGATCCAGGCGGCGATAGGCAATGGCCTCACTGAGGTGTGCGGTGTGAATCTCCGCCACCGCAGCCAGATCGGCGATGGTACGTGCGACTTTGAGGATACGGTGATAAGCACGGATGGAGAGACCCAGCCGTTCGATGGCCTGCTCCAGCAAGGCGGCATCGGCATCGCTGAGGCGGCAATGGGCATCCACTTCACGGTTGTTCAGGCTGGCATTGGCGGTACCGGCGCGCTGCATCTGCCGCTCACGGGCGGCGACCACGCGCCGGCGCACGCCGGCAGAATTTTCCACTGCCGGATCGATATCGGCGCGTAACAATTCCCGCGCCACTGGCGGCACCTCGATCTGCATGTCGATACGATCCAGCAACGGCCCGGAAATCCGCGCACGGTAGCGGTTGACCTGCTCGGAGGTACAATGGCAACGGCCATTGGGGTGACCGAAATAGCCGCAGGGACAGGGGTTCATGGCCGCCACCAGCTGGAAGCGGGCGGGGAACTCGGCCTGCCGTGCGGCGCGGGAGATGCTGATGCGTCCGGACTCCAGTGGCTCGCGCAGCACCTCCAGCACATGGCGGTCGAACTCCGGCAATTCATCGAGAAACAGCACGCCGTGATGGGCGAGGGAAATTTCCCCCGGCCGTGGTGTGCTGCCACCACCCACCAGGGCCACGCCCGAAGAAGTGTGATGAGGATGCCGAAAGGCCCGCTGGCGCCAGCGGGTGGCATCGAAGGGCTGGTTGCTGATGGAAGCAACAGCGGCGGCCTCCAGCGCCTCGGCCTCGCTCATTAAGGGCAGGATGCCCGGCAGACGGCTGGCGAGCAGGGTCTTGCCGGTACCCGGCGGGCCGCACATGAGCAGGCTGTGACCACCGGCGGCGGCCACTTCCAAGGCACGTTTGGCATGCTGTTGGCCGCGCACGTCGGCGAGGTCGTCCTGTGTGGCGGGGGTTTCACTATCATCGCTATGCTGCGCGGCCTCCAGCAGACAACTGTTGTTGAAGTGCGCGCAGACATCCAGCAGGTGATCGGCCACCAGTACCTCGACATCTTCCACCAGCCCAGCCTCGGCGCTGTTGGCCTTCGGCACCAACAAGGTACGGCCAGCCTCGCGAGCCTGAATCGCCACCGGCAGCACGCCGCGTACCGGACGCAATTCGCCGCTCAGGGCCAGTTCACCGAGGAACTCAAATCGCACGAGGTCACTGCTGGCGATCTGCCCGGAGGCGGCGAGGATGCCCAAGGCAATGGGTAAGTCAAAGCGGCCGCCCTCCTTGGGCAGGTCGGCGGGAGCGAGATTGATGGTGATACGGCGCGCGGGAAACTCGAAGCCAGCAGTCAATAGAGCACCGCGCACACGATCCTTGCTCTCTTTCACCGCCGCCTCGGGCAGGCCGACGATGGAGAGGCTGGGCAGGCCGTTGGAGAGATGCGCCTCCACGGTCACCAGGGGGGCATCGATGCCCACCAGGGCGCGGCTGTAGATGATGGCAAGCGACATGACATTCCTTGTCGGTGGTGCGTATATTTTGAATCCAACTATGCCCGTAGGAGTAGGCCATGCCCGCGATAGATTGTCCCTCCGCGAGGCAAATGATCGCGGGCATGGCCCACGCCTACAAATACGTTCACCTCAGGCTACTCTGCCTCTAACACCGCGACACGTTTTTCCAGATCTTCCAGCTTCTGCCGGGTACGCGCCAGCACTGCGGACTGCACCTCGAACTCTTCTCGCGTGACCAGATCCAGCTTGGCCAACGCGCCTTGCAGCACCGAATGCAGGTTTTTCTCTATGTCGCGCTGCACGTCCTCCACTCCGGCGGGCAGGATCTTGAGTACATTGCGGGTCAGTTCATCGAGTTGTTTGGCATCAAACATGGCATCCTCCAGTGTCGTGCAGTCTAACCAGAAGCGACAAGGCTTGACCAGCGTTCCTCATTGGCACTCGTCCATTACCGGGCCAAACGCAGAGCACCAACATGGTGCAATCCCATCAGGCCAGAGCCATTATTGTGCGTTTTTCGTTCTCCGTCCCTTAAAACTATTCATAAATTGTTGATATTCCACAGTTCAGAAAACTTGGCATAAGGCGTGCAAATCAGGGCCGAGCAACATGCTTCAAACAGCAAACCTCAGACGACAGTCTACGCCCACGGCAACGCGCGGTGGGCCCTTTTAAACCGTTAGGGAGAGAAACCATGAAAATGGTTGTAGCAATCATCAAGCCCTTCAAGCTGGACGACGTGCGTGAAGCGCTGTCGGAAATCGGCGTGCAGGGCATCACGGTTACCGAGGTCAAGGGCTTCGGTCGCCAAAAAGGCCACACCGAACTCTATCGCGGCGCAGAATACGTGGTGGATTTCCTACCCAAGGTCAAAATCGAGCTGGCCATTGACGACGACATCACCGACCAGGTGATCGAGTCTGTCAGCAAGGCCGCCAACACCGGCAAGATCGGTGACGGGAAGATTTTTGTCTCCGCGCTGGAACAGGTGGTTCGTATTCGCACCGGCGAGACGGGCTCCGAAGCGCTGTAATTACTCTTGGGGATAGTCACAATGGAAAATCAGATTTTTCAATTGCAGTACGCCATGGACACCTTTTACTTCCTGGTAATGGGGGCCCTGGTGATGTGGATGGCGGCCGGTTTCGCCATGTTGGAAGCAGGCCTGGTTCGCTCTAAAAACACCACCGAAATTCTTACTAAAAATGTGGCGTTGTTCGCCATCGCCTGCACCATGTACATGATTGTCGGCTATGACATCATGTACGACGGCGGCATCTTCCTCGAAGGCATTGCACTGGATGGCGCCGCCAATGCCGATGCATTGACCGCGACCGTGCTGCAGGAATCCGCCGAGGCCGGTTTCGCCGGCAGTTCGGTCTATTCCAACGCCGCTGACTTTTTCTTCCAGGTGGTGTTCGTGGCCACCGCCATGTCCATCGTCTCCGGTGCCGTGGCGGAACGCATGAAACTGTGGGCTTTCATGCTGTTCGCGGTCGTTATGACCGGTTTCATCTACCCAATGGAAGGCTACTGGACCTGGGGCGGTGGCTCCGTGTTCGGCCTGTTCAGCCTCGGCGATGACTTTGGCTTCCTCGACTTTGCCGGCTCCGGCATCGTACACATGGCCGGCGCCGCTGCGGCTCTGGCCGGTGTACTGGTGCTCGGCGCCCGCAAAGGCAAATACGGCGCCGACGGTTCCGTTCATCCCATTCCGGGCGCCAACCTGCCGCTGGCCACCCTCGGCACCTTCATCCTGTGGATGGGCTGGTTCGGTTTCAACGGCGGTTCCGTGCTCAAACTGGGTGACATGGCCAGCGCCAATACCGTGGCGATGGTGTTCCTCAACACTAATGCCGCCGCTGCGGGTGGTGTGATTGCCGCTCTCATCACGGCACGCCTGATGTTCGGCAAAGCCGATCTGACCATGGCCCTCAATGGCGCCCTGGCCGGCCTGGTCGCCATCACGGCCGGCCCTGACACCCCCACCCCACTGATGGCCACCATTATCGGTGCCGTCGGCGGCACCCTGGTGGTGTTTTCCATCGTCGGCATGGACAAGCTGAAAATCGACGACCCGGTCGGCGCCATCTCGGTACACGGTGTGGCCGGCCTGTGGGGCCTGCTGGCCGTACCGCTGACCAATGGCGAAGCCAGTTTCCTCGGTCAGATCGTTGGGGCCGTGACCATCTTCGTCTGGGTCTTCGGCGTCAGTCTCGTAACCTGGCTCGCCATCAAGGCCCTCATGGGTGTGCGCGTCAGTGAAGAGGAAGAATATGACGGTGTCGACCTCTCCGAGTGCGGAATGGAGGCCTATCCGGAGTTCACCAACAAGTAAGTAAAAATCATCGCACAAGGCCGCAGGATTCACGATAACAGACGGTCGAAAATACAAGCGATGTGACACAATTCCGCGGGCGCCCCAGGCGCCCGCTTTTTTTTGCCCACCCGGCAGGCTATGCTTTTATCAACCCGGTGACGATATATTGTAGTGTTCAACCAGGTTAATACCGTTCACTCCGCTCCCGAGACCCCCATGAAAAAACTTATTGCCGTCATCACCCTCAGTCTGCTCTGCACTGTCACCAGCGCCCTTGCCGGAAAGGTCTACAAATGGACCGACAGCGAAGGCAATATTCATTACGGTGAAAGACCACCCGGCACACAGGCCAAAGAAATCGATATCCACAAAGCCCCATCGAGCCACAATGCCTCTCCACCGGGAAACTCCCTGCAAGAAACCAACAAACTGCTCGAAACCTTACAAAAGGAACGCCAGCAAAAAGCCGAGAAAAAGGCTGCCGCCGAAAAGGAACGCAAGACCCGCGAAGCCAACTGCTCATACTCAAAGCGCAGACTGGCCGGTTATCGGATCGGCGGCCGTATCTACGAAATAGATGACCAGGGCGAACGCAGCTATCTCAGCGACAGTGATATCCAGCAGCGCCTGGAGACAGCGCAGAAGGAAGTGGACAAGTGGTGTAACTGAACACCCGAACCCTCGGATTCAGGTGAACAACCACCCACTGAAGTCGGTGGGTTCGTTTGACGAACTGAAAGTCCGGATACGGGTCGGCAGACCCGTTTTTTAAACCCAGCCCTGCCATGATTCCCAGCAATCCATGCAGGATGCTGGTGAGCGGTAGCGAACCGCATCGTTTGCGTAATCACGTTCTGGGCGCGGGTGATTGTGTTACCGCTCTCGATCGATGCGGTTCGTGGAACTCACCACATCCTGCAAAGATGAGCGAAACAACTTGCCTTTACTCGCACCGTCAACAACCCATACAACAAGTGACACAGATAAACCTGACCGCCCAAAGGCGGTGGCTTTAACCTTACAAACGAGACGAATAAACGACCCCACAGCAAGTTATTTCGCTACGCGAAAGCGAGGTATTGTACTGCCAGCTCAAACGCTTAGGTGAAAACAGCTGGCAGATGGCAGATGGCATAGCATGGCATTGTCGTAACATTTGACTCAACTGGGAGGGAATGCTCAATGGCAAATTTTTCAACACTCTGGAAACATCATGTTGGGCGTGGCTATGTTTGTGATCAATCTACATTTGGCAATCAATGCGCCATGCGCATGGGAAAGGCCTTAGAGGATAGCGGTGTTATTTTGGCCGGCCAAAACCTTAAACGCTGTTCAGATTATTCAACAATCTTCAAAGATCACAAACCTGGACATATTCGGTCAGCACAAGAATTGGCGAATGTCTTTTATCGCAATCCGGCCCTTCTTGGAGCGGGTGTTAAAAAGCTGATTTTAGACGGAACTATCGATGAAAACATCAGCTCATTCAAGAACAAAAAGGGAATGGTATTTATCATGAACGGTTGGGGGAGTACTGACCATATTGATTTGTGGGATGGCTTATTGATGAAAATGAAAAGAACCTCCAACACTGTGGGCTATAGAAAACGCGGCAAACAGGTTTGGTTTTGGGAGCTGGTATAATGGCAACACCACCTGACCAAGCATCAAGCCGTGTTAAAGGCATATCGATCCTCGCTATTGTTTTTTGTTTTATTTCAGCATGCCAGGCTGCCAATCATACAGAACACACTGATTTTCTTACCCTTGTAAAAATCAATGAATTAAAGCTGGAAATCTATGATCAACAAGGCCAATGCGCAATCAGGATGAACAATGCGCCAAACAACGCGCCAACGAGTGAGTTACTCGATATCCCATACCCCTGTGGTTTTGTGCGTGCCAGCAAAGTACCAATAGCTCAAACATATCACTACCAAGGAGTTGGCCAAGTATTTGTTGTGGCAGGCCCCCTGGCGGATAAAAAGGACTATAGAGAGAATGCCGGCGTCAATTTCAAGCACATGTGCTCAAACCAGGGCCAAGCCATCATTATCCGGGACAGCAAACTCACATTGCGAAAAAGTCAAAATATACCCCTAGGCTTTTGTCACCAGTTGGGTTTCGATGAAAAAGACTATTATGGATTTGCCTATCCCGTCGATTAACCGATTGACGAACAAGGATAAATCGCAAAAAGGACATCGACGGGATCCGTGGAATCGCTGCCGTCGATGATGGCCAAGTCGAGACTATCTCTTGCGGCATCCTTCACCCACTGAACACGTCATCAAAAATTTAAGCGTGGCATGCGGGTCATCGGCCGCATTCACAAACTAAACGACCACCCACTAAAGCAGGTGAGTTAGCGCATGCGTCAAAACATGAAAATCAACATCACCGTCTCAAGACGGTGGTTTTGACCCGGTTAATGGAAAATAAACGAACGGCAGCTATCTCAGCGCCAGCGATATCCAGCAGCGCCTGGAAGCGACGCCGAAAAAAGTAGATAAGTGGATTAATTCTACTCTGTTACTTTCAATCTCTGAGGCGTCAATTTCCCACAGCTTGCTGCGAACAGGCGTTGAGCGATGCATAGCGAGTGAATTTCTCCCAATACCCCACTCTTTGGGGCGGGAATGTTTATTCAGCAAGTCAAATGTAACGGAGTAACGTTAAATAACAAGCATAACCCCGGATGAAACAGGCTCCACATTTCCCGGATTTTGCTGAGTGGCAAGAAAAACCACACCACCACAAACTTGTCGGAAAAGTTTACACTGACACGTTACTGAAAATATCGATAATCATATCCGACTGATTTATAAAAAAATAATTATTATGGCGCAAAATATGCAGCACCCCATTCTATTGCAAATTTGCAATGCCTTACTCAATAAATTCGCATAGAGAAGGAAGTCGGAAAGATGAAAATCATGAACATAAAGGAACTACTTATTTTTTCAGTGCTCGGTACTGCAAGTGTTTCCGCCCAAGCGGTTCCCATTACCATTGACTTTGCAGGCATGGCAAATGGCGCCTGGGGGGAAAGTGCCTGGAACAGCCTGAATTTGTCACCTTTAGGTGCGGGTTTTAGTGTATCGATTACAGGCACCTACAATGGTAATGCCGCCTATGCATACCTCGACAGGAACACCGGTGGGCTCGGTGTATGCCAGGAGCTGACTGCTGCCGGCAGTGCCGTTGTGAACACAAAAACCAACAGCGGCGCCAATCTTTGCAACCCCGGCGATGATGACAACATGACGCTTGGCGAAACCTTGCGCCTTGTCTTTGATACCAACGTCACCATCAACACCCTCTGGTTCAACAACTTCCATGACGGAGACAGGAGTCTGCTTGGGGACAAGATCAATATCGGTGGATCTCCCTATACGTTCAACAATGGCGACAATAACACTCCATCATTTACCTTGGCGCCTTATACCGTGCTTGCCGGGGAAATTTTCGAGATCGACTATAATAACGAGAGCTTCTATCTGGATGCCATGAACGTTACGGCTATCACTGTCCCAGAACCCGCCACACTCGCACTGTTGGGCATGGGCCTCCTGGGTTTTGCCGGCATGCGCCGCCGTGCAGAAAAATAACCCGTAATAGCAATCAGTCACTTCTGTTGATCCTGAAAAGTAGGGTGCAGCCCCCGCTGCGTACCCTATTTTTCTGGGGAATCAAGGCCATTGACACCTTTTAGGAACGTGCACGTTCCTAAAAATACACCGCCCACCACTTTTCACATCCTACGCGCGCGCCCTTCGATTATCCTAAACCAATCCGTTGCATCGTAGCGAGAGCGACTTAGAGCGCTGAAAATAAAAGACTTTTTAGATTTCTTTTGGGCAACAGCGTGCCCCATACGGTCAAGCTTCCGCTCCTGCCCCATAGATACAACGGATTAATTAGTGCTCACCTTATGCAGATATCTTGTACATTCAACCTGTTATCGTCACAATCCGCTTGATTCCGAACCCCGAAACTTGAGTGAGGATTATTGAGCCTGCACCGGCGGCGGGGCCAGCGTCTGCCGCAAAAACGTCGGCAGCGCAAAGGCCGCCCGATGAATCTCAGTGTTGTAGTATTTCGTCGCGAAGGGCTGTGCGGCCACGTCGGCCTCACGCAGGCCTGCTATTTTCTCCCCCTTGCGCGCGATAGTGGCGGACCACCAACCGGAAGGATAGATCATCTGCGGAAATTGCAGAGTCTTCACGTCGGCATAGCCGGCGCTGCGCATGGCGCTGTGCATGGCGCGCAGGATGTGCGGGTGCAATAACGGCGATTCGCTCTGCTGCACGATCATACCGCCGGGACGCAAGGCACGCAGGCAATCTTCATAGAAAGACGGTGAAAACAGGCCCTCGGCGGGGCCAATGGGGTCGGTGCTGTCGATGATGACCACGTCGAGGCTGTCGACTGCGGCCTCCTTCACCCACTGGATACCATCACCGAAGATAAGGGTGGCGCGCGGGTCATCGCTGAGTTCACACAACTCAGGAAAATACTGCTCGGCAAGGCGGGTGACACGTTCGTCGATCTCCACCTGCACGACCGACGCCACCTCGGGATGGCGCAGCACCTCGCGCAGGGTACCGCAGTCACCACCACCGATGATCACGACATTTTTCGGCGCGGCGTGAGTGTACAGCACCGGATGGCTCATCATTTCGTGGTAAATGAAGTTCTCCCGCGCCGAGACCATGGTGCAGCCGTCGATGACCATGAAGTTGCCGAAATCAGTGGTCTCAAACACCTCGATGTGCTGATAAGGGGTCTGCTCATCGGCCAGTTTTTTGCGTATACGCAGGGAAAAAGCCGATCCGGTATCCGCGTGGATTTCGGTGAACCAGTGGACGTCGAGTGTGCTCACGGGGATACCCTCTTCAGTTTGGCGGATGGGTGAAAAATGGCGGTATCTTTCAAATCAAGCAGGTGCCGCCCCAAAAAACCCGCAACATCTACGCCCTCGCCCACTGGGACGGCAACCATACGGCGCTCTATCCCAGATGCAAACGCATGAAATATCCGCACTAAACACTTGACAGTGTCGGAAAATATTACACCTGAAATTTCACGCTTTCTTAGGGGGCCTCCGGGCTGATAGGGGCTATTTTACGCGGGTTTGCCCCAGTTTGCGCAAACCCCGGGTAAAGACATACACTGTAGCCTCAGTGTTATCCACATTCCCAAAGGCGTGAAACTTCAATTTTACACAGCCCAAGCTTCAGAGTGTCGGGAAATTTTACACCCCCCTCCAAAAAAACGGATAAAAATTTTCCCGATAAACAATCCCGCAGCAAGCTACGGGGAATTTGAGCCGAAGAGATGCAATTCGTGATGCCGGCACAGGCCGGAATCACAGTATTTTTCCAATCAGGCAGGTAGCACCCAAAAATCCCGTAAGAAACGATCCTTTTCTCCGAGCCCCTGTGGCGAATCCCCCTTCATGAACAATATCCAAAAAGCCCGCGACATCTACAATCTCGCCCACTGGGGCGATGGCTATTTCGATATCGCCGACAACGGTCACCTCAATACCTTCCCGGCGCGCGACGGCCACGGCATCGATCTGCATGCCCTGACCGGGGAGATCCGCCAAGTGGGGCTGGCATTGCCGGTGCTGGTACGTTTCAGCGGCATCCTGCACGACCGCGTGGCGCGCCTGTGCGGCGCCTTCACCAAGGCCATGCAGACACACGGCTATGGCGGTGGCTATACAGCGGTCTATCCCATCAAGGTGAATCAGCAACAGAGCGTGGTACGCGAACTACTGGATGCAGCCGATGAAAAACGTATCCGCGTCGGCCTCGAAGCCGGCAGCAAGCCGGAACTGATGGCGGTACTGGCCCTCTCCACCAGCAACGGCGGGCGCATCATCTGCAATGGCTACAAGGATCGCGAATACATCCGCCTGGCATTGATCGGACAACGGCTGGGGCATCACATCATCCTGGTGCTGGAACAGCCCTCGGAACTCGCGTTAATCATCCGCGAGTCACGCGCCCTGGGCGTGACACCACGCCTCGGTGTTCGCGTGCGGCTGGCCTCCATCGGCCGTGGCAACTGGCAGAACAGCGGTGGCGAGAAGGCCAAATTCGGCCTCTCCGCGCAGCAGCTGCTGGCGGCGGTAGCGCAACTGCGCGAGGCCGGCCTGCTCGATGCGCTGGAGCTGTTGCACTGCCACATGGGCTCCCAGCTGGCCAACATCCGCGACATCCAGCGGGGCCTGCGTGAATGCGCGCGCTATTACGCCGAGCTGCACCGTCAGGGGGTCGGCATCCACTGCGTGGACGTCGGCGGCGGCCTCGGCGTCGACTATGAAGGCACCCGCTCGCGCAGCGATTGCTCGATGAACTACAGCCTGCAGGAATACGCCAACAATGTGGTGCACACCCTGCGGGAGGTATGCCGCGCCGAGGGCCTGCCGCAACCACACATCATCACCGAATCCGGCCGCGCCCTCACCGCCCACCATGCCATGCTGATCACCGAAGTCACGGACGTGGAACAGGCCGTCAGCGGCACGCCCATCGCCCCGCCCGCTGACGGCGAGGCGCAGATCCTGCGCGATCTGTGGCAGGGTTTGCAGGAACTCAGTACACCCGGGGCGAACCCGCGCGCGGTAGTGGAAATCTACCACGACGCCGTACACTGGCTGGCTGAGGCGCAGACCCTGTACGTGCACGGCGTACTGGACATGGCCGCCAAGGCGCGCGCCGAGGAAATCTATTTCGCCACCTGCGCGCAGCTGCGCCAACGCCTCAACCCCGGCATACGCGCCCAGCACGAAATCCTCGGCGAACTGAACGAAAAGCTGGCCGACAAATATTTTTGCAACTTCTCCCTGTTCCAATCGATGCCGGACGTGTGGGCCATCGAGCAGGTATTTCCCATCGTGCCCCTGCACCGCCACGAGGAGACGCCCGACCGGCGCGGCACCCTGCAGGACATCACCTGCGATTCCGACGGCCGCATCGACCGCTACGTGGACGGTGAAGGCCTGCAGAGCAGCCTCCCCCTGCATGCGCCCCGAGACGGCGAACCCTACTGGCTGGGCATTTTCCTGCTCGGCGCCTATCAGGAGATCCTCGGTGACATGCACAACCTGTTCGGCGGCACCAACGCCGTGGACGTGCGTCTCGACGCCGATGGCCGGCACCACCTGACGCACATTCAGCACGGCGATACGGTCGCCGCGGTGCTGCGCCATGTGCACTTCGAACCGGCCTGGCTGCTGGACAGCTACCGTACACAACTGGCCGCCACCACCCTGCCCGCTCAAACACAGGCGGCCTATCTGGCCGAATTGGAGGCTGGACTGAGCGGTTACACCTATCTGGAGGATTGACGCCGGCAGCAGCAGCGATAACACTGCCGGGATGGTGGCAAACACGCTACCATTGTAACGGTCTGGAGGGTTGTCGAGAGATAGTAGGCAGGGATGCTGATATCGTCTGTATTTGGCAGCCCGTCCGGCATAACGAACGAACCCATTATCAACACAGAAGGAACGACAATCATGAAACGTCATTTGCAGCGAATCGGGACACGGGCACTGCTGACGGCATTGATTTTCATCGCCCCGGTGACGGCTGGCGCCGAAGAAACCGCTACGGACGACGAGAACTACACGCCACGCGGCAGTGTCGCGCGCGCGGTCTTCACCACCCGTATCGAGGATCGTGAGCCCATCGACAACCTGGTGCGCATACCCAGCTCGGTAGACCGCATCTATTTTTTCTCCGACCTGCGTGGACTGGACGGCGAAATCATCACCCATCGCTGGGAGTACGCAGGCCAGGTGATGGCCGAGGTGAAATTCCGCGTCGGCAGTGGCGCACGCTGGCGCGTCTATTCCAGCAAAAACCTGCTGCCCGAATGGATCGGCAAGTGGACCGTGGTGGTTCTGGATGAATCCGGCTGGCCGCTGAAGGCCAGTATGTTTGAATATTTCGATGCCTCACAGGATGTGGCGCCCGTCACACTCGATAAGCCCCCGGTCGAAGAAGCTCCCGCCGATGAGGCCCGGCGCAACGAGTAGAACTCACCTTACCCATTCAACAACCCCTGCAGCAAGCAGCACGGATACATCTGACCACCTGAAGGCAGTGGTTTTAACCTTAAAACGGGACGAATAAAAGACCCCGGCCATGCTTTAAACCTGAATCCCCGGATTCAGGTTTAAAGCAAACGGGACTTTATCGTTGCCGGAAAAAGCACCGCTATCGGTGTGAATAAAAAACCTTGATCAGGGTTTTGGCACCCGGTAGCACACGCTGTAGCATTTCACGCTCCGCCTCGCGGAAGTAGCTCGCCATACGGTGTACACCCACATGCGGCTCTTGCGGCGTAAAGAAGTTGATATTGCCGTGCTCGGCAAAATAATACGCCGACATCAACTCCGCCTCGCCCCAGTCCGGCAGATTCTTTTTGTAAAAAGCCACGACGGCATCGTAATCATCCGCACTGATCAGCTCTACAATCGGCAGGCCCATGTAATTTTCCGCTCGCTCTGCAACGGCATAACTGCGAATCGTCACTGCCCCGGGATAGGCCGGGATACCAACCTGAGCGCTATCGGGGATCGCCGCCTGGCGAATACTCTCGGCCAAATGGCTTTCCTCCATACCGGCCGGAATCGCGGCCTTTGGCGCAAAAGGTCCGGCCATCAGCAGGGCCGGAGCCAGACCGGTCACAACGATGAGCAAAATCAAGAATCGTTTCATCAAAAAGTCCGGTGATGGCCGCGGGGCCGGATAACGGCAGGCCGCAACAAGGGGGGGCATCTACTTCAGTGGAGACCAGGAACCGGTGTAAGCCGCCACGTCCTTGTCCGCCAGGCGACCGCCGGTATAGAGATGGTTCACCTCGTCACGCGTGATGGGGTGGACATTGCCAGCGGCATCCTGATACTGCCACTCCCCCTGAATGCACAATTCGAACAGGGTCACCATGATGTCGTCAAAACGGATCGCATGCTCTGCGGCCTGGCGTTTGAAATCCGCCAGACTCAGGTTACGACCGCCCTTGTCGAACTCCTCCCGGGCCAGCGCCGCAAGAGCGATGTCCCACTTGGGGACTTCCTCATCGAAATTTTTCAGATGTTCAATCACGTCATATCCTCGCTGTACTATCCATTCCGTTCACTCTGCTCCGCACATGCTATACACAAGCGGGTCGCCGGATCAATGTTTAGTCGCGCCAATGCAATGGGCGCACCACACACTTGGCAATCGCCGTACTCACCCTCATCGATAGCGGCCAGTGCCTCGCTAATACGCTGCAATTCCAGCCCCCGCCGCCGAATAGTCTCCTGCGACATCGCCTGCCCCTGCAAGGCATCCATGCGCGACAATCTGCCAACCCGTGCCTGATCCAGCTCCACCGTGCGGGCAGCTATCTCCCCCGTTTTCGACACATTTTGCAGTTTCACCCGCCGCTGCAATAACAACTGGCGAAAATATGCCAGATCAGGGCTCATGTCGTCCTTCACGGCGTCAGCCCAGGTAGGCCCCGGCGGAGGAACGATACGCACGCTCCTGCGGCGTGTCTTCGCGGCCAAGGATGGCATTGCGATGGGGAAAACGCCCAAAACGGCGAATGATGTCACGATGATGCTCGGCAAACTGCGCATTTTCGCTCAGGCCCGCGGCCCGGAACAAGGCCACGCTGCGATCCTGATCCGCCAGACTCTCACTGTGCATGAAGGGCATATACAAAAAAGCCTTTTGCGGATCATTGAGCGATTGATCAAAACCCCGCCCAATGGCCCGTCCGGCCACCTCACGGGCCGCCGTCTCCGAGAAAAAACTCTCCGCACGGCCGCGAAACATATTCAACGGAAACTGATCCATGCAGATGACCAGCGCCAATGCACCCTCGGCGCTCGCCTCCCAATCCGACAACGCCCCCTCACAGGCCGCCTGCCAGACCCGCAAAAAACGCTCTGTCAATTCAGCATCGAATTCCGCTGTGGACTGAAACCACAACGGCTGTACGCGTGCAGAAAACCAAAACACCACAATCTCTTCAGCGCTCGTCACCAACATCTCCTAACCAGGAAAGGCAATCCCACAACCGGCCAGCGCACAGTAGCCATGCGGATTTTTCGCCAGATACTGCTGATGAGCGTCTTCCGCAAAATAGAACACCGGGGCATCCATGATTTCCGTCGTAATCACTCCCCGGCCCGCGACTGTCAAGGCGGCTTGATACTGCTCCCGCGACGACGACGCCGCCCGTCGCTGCGCGGCATCGAAGACATAAATGCCCGAACGATACTGCGTACCCACATCATTGCCCTGCCGCATACCCTGGGTGGGATCGTGCCCTTCCCAGAACAGGCGCAGTAATTGCGCATACTGTACGCGCTGCGGATCGAACACCACGCGCACCACTTCATTGTGCCCGGTGAGCCCGGAACAAACCTCTTCGTAACGGGGATTCGGCGTGCCCCCTGCGGCATAACCCACCGCCGTCGAATACACTCCGTCACACGACCAAAACAACCGTTCCACGCCCCAGAAACAGCCCATGCCAAACATCGCCAACTGAAGGCCTGCCGCAAACGGCCCCTGTATCGGCCGTCCGGACACGGCATGTGCCGCAGCAACGGCCATGGTCTCTTTTCGACCCGGTAAAATTTCCCCCGGCGCTGGCAGTGTCACTCCGTGGCTCATATCCCGCAGCATATCATCCATCTCGCAGCTGTCCTGCGGTTTTCAGCAGGGAACCGGCCACCCGCCGCAAGCACGCCAACACCGCCGCGCGGCCCGGCACGTCCAGCAGCACGGCAAGCGCGTCCCAGCGACGCTTTTGCAACAGCTTGGCCACCAGCAGTCCGCGCGCCCGGGCGTCCAACCCGCCGTCAGGGATCACCAACACACATCGCGCCAGCCGGTACAATGATGCCAGAGCATCTTCAAAGCTGCGCGCGCCCTCGGCAAAGGCACCAATTTCCCGCTTATCCCATGGATGCAGCGACATATCCAATACGGCATCATCCCGGCAGAGCAGCAACGCGGCCAGCTGCGGATCCAGCTCACGCAGGGGATCGGCCAGTTGCTGGGGAAAGTCGGCAAAAAACCTTGCCCGGGCGGCGGCATGAACCTCGGCACCTTTTTTGCTCAACGCCCGCAACACCATCACCGAATAAGTGCCGCTGGCGTGATCACGGCTGAAGCCCAGACGCACCGGCAGCAAGTTTTCCTGGGCCCAAAATACCAACAACTCTTCGCTGGCGCCGAAACTGGCGCCGAGCAGATCAAAACCATCGCCGGCAACCTGCCGGCGTATTCGTTGCAACAGTAATACACCCAGTCCCCGGCGCTGCACCGCCGGGTGTACGGCGATACGCATGATGCGCGCGCAGCGCAGACGCGCGCCATCGCTCAGCCCCAGGTGCGCCGCCAGCGATTGCGGAATCAGATGCCCACGCGGGCGGCGCTTTCCCGTGGCGATGGCCTGCGCCATATCGGCATCGAATCCGCCCTCTGCCGCCACCAGCGCCGTGGCCACGATCTGTCCCCGCTGGCGCAGCGCATAGACACGCAGGCCGGGGCCGTCCAGCAGATTGCGCAGGTCGTTGGGACGGGTGCGGTAGTGGGCCTGTACCAGCAAACCGAATAATTGCGACAGGCTTTGCTCATCGGCCGCCAGACTGTCGCGGTCAAAGCGAACAAATTCACAGCGGGCGGGAACGGCATCGGCGACATCATCATCGGCCGCAGCCGAGGCGTCCAGCAACAGGGCGCGGAAGACAAAGCGTTCGACGGGGTCATCGGCCGCCCAGCGGATCGGTGTCTGCAAGCGTACTTCGCGCCAGCCTGGTGTCAACGCATCCAGCGTATGCCGGAAGCGCACGGCAAAACCGCGCCCGGTGCCTTCGTAGCCATGCACGGTGGTGGCGAAGGCAATGCGCGAATGACGTTCGAGCAGGCGGATAAGCAGGGGGGTGGGGATGGCGGCGGCCTCATCCACCAGCAGCAGGTTGGCGCTAACGGGGGTCAGCAGCAGTTCGTCGGGAGGATGAAATTCGATACTGGCCTCATGCCATTGCAACCGGCCGCGCCGCTGGTGGACGCCCGGCAGCAGGCCTGCGGCCTGCGCGAACAATGCGGTGACAGCATCGACGCGCGGCGCCGTCACCACAATGCGCTTCAGACCCTCGCGCAGCAGGCGCGCCGCAGCAATGCCCAGCGCGGCGCTCTTGCCACGGCCACGATCAGCCACCAGCACCACCGGCCGGCGGCGGTGGCCGTGAATCACATGCTCCAACGCCGCCACGGCGGTCTGCTGATCGGCGCTGCGAAAACCATCGCCGTCGAATACCGGCACGGCCGGCGCAGTCTCCGTCGCAAGCACCGGCAGTAATCCGGCCTGCGCCACCGTAACACCCTCCGCCGTGGCCAGCAGACGCACCAACCGTTGCAAAAAACGCCCCGACACATCGGCAAAGGTCGGCGGCGCGGTACGGATACGCGCCGCCGCCGGATCGGCGAAATCGGGCCACTGGGCCAGCGGCGGCGTCAGCAGAATCAACAGGCCGCCGCCCACCACCGTACCTGATACCGCGCCAAACACGTCCGGATCGAAGCCACTGTGAGCATCAAAGATCACCGCCGTGCGCTCCTGCCCCAGCAAGGCCAGCGCCTGCCGGCCGGCCAGAAAATCCGCCCCATCCGGCGAGTGAGCGCTCACCCAGCTCGCAGGTGACAACGGCAGGGTGCGGCACAGGTCGTCCGCCAGCGCCCGCCCCCAGTCGGCATCCCCCGCCAGCACCAGCAAGCGGCGTTGCCGCGAGGTACGGGCCTGCTCGCGCAGACGGCTTGCCAACTGGCGAACTTCATCAAAACACCACAACGCTGCTTCCCCTGTAGGCGCGGTTTCCGCCGCAAAAAAACCGGCAAGCCCATCCTCACTCACAAAAAACCTCTCCTCTCA
Organism: Gammaproteobacteria bacterium; assembly: GCA_011051755.1. Classification (GTDB taxonomy): domain Bacteria; phylum Pseudomonadota; class Gammaproteobacteria; order SZUA-152; family SZUA-152; genus DRQN01. Next base: position 9,211 of record DRKN01000026.1, on the reverse strand, counting down.
CAGCGTCGCCAAGCGATAACTCACCTGCAAGCGATGCTCCCCACCCGGCTCGATGCGCACCGCATCCTCCGCCGCATTGCTCGCCTCGACACACAGCATGCCCCGATACACACCCTCGCCCATATCCACCATGGCCGCGGATTTTTCCACCCACGGATTCCATACCACCATCGACCGGCTGCCCTTACGGCGGATAATAATACGCCGTTGCAGGCCCGGGTCATCGATCACACACTCAGCACCCTGATCGAGATAGATACAATCCGTCTCGGCGGAAAACGTCACCGGCCCCGACTGTTTCCCGCGTGCGCCATCGGCTACCTTGTCGATATACGCCACATCCTCCAGCCCCCGCACGGAAACCTCACGCACATCGCTGACGGCAAAATAGGTGTGCAACGCCTGGGTCACCGTAAAAACCTCACTGCCTGTGTTGCGCGTCAACAGATCCATCTGCAAACCCTCGCCGACATTCACCAGCAGCAGCAACGCCGCCTCGTGTGGCCAGAGCCGACGGGTATCGGCATCCTGCAACAGCCGCAAGCTCAGCGTGGTACTGCCGTCGGACAATTGCTGAACCTGCACCATCTCCCAGCACTGGGTGCGGGCAAAGCCGTGGGCGGGGAATCCCGCCTCCGTCGCATGCGGCCCGAACCACGGCCAGCACACCGGCACCCCGCCACGCACGGATTTGCCCGCCGTATAAATCGCCCCCGGCGACACCCAAAGCACCGGCTGCCCACCCACCGGCGTCCAGTCGAGAACCTGCGCCCCCTGTAGGGCGACACGCGCCGTAGCCTGTTCATTGCGCACCTCGGCCACAAGCAGACCACCTTCCATCTCGCTGAACGTCACCCGCTCACAGATACCGAAACGCGTATTCAATTCCGCCACTGTCTCAGTGTTCATGTTTTCCCCTGCCCGGAACGGACTCAACAACCACCCGCGAAAACGGGTGGATTAATGTTGCGGACTGTAAAGTCCGCATACGGGTCAGCAGTGATCCATCAAGTTTGTATTGATGGATCAGCAGACCCGTTTTGAAACCCCAGATTTATAGCTGTCCAGGCCAGGCACTGGAGTTGAATAAAGAATATTTGTGGACTTGCGGCATCACATTTCGACAGCCGGAGGGATCATCGAGAATCATAAACCAAATCCTTAATGGCGTAACCCTGAGTCCGTGACTTCAGCCTGAATCCGAGGGTTCAGGGCGGATACAGAGTACAGCAAAAGTAGGCGCGGTTAGGCAAGGTATTGATTTCACCGTGGCATCAAAAAATCTCAGCTTCAGCCATCGGTCAGCGAAGTGCATCGCGCGGATAAGCGGGCATTTTTTGCACCGCTGTGGAATCAAGAGCTTGTGCTACGCGCCGTCATGAACCCTCGGATTCAGGTTCAGGTATAACGCAAAATGTGAGTGTCTTTTTTGAAATTGAAATGAATTTAGGCCGTGCAGGGAAATGGGCGGACATAAACAAAAAAATTCAATCAAAACAATACATTAATTCATTATGACACGGGCGAGGCCTTGACATGATGTCATTTCCAGTTTCCCCCTGCCTCGCCGAACCTGCTGACGCTGTTCGTGCGGCCGGTGTTGTACGGGGTGTTTTCGCGGGAGAAGATAGAATGCTGAGGGAAACCATCGCGGGCATGGCCCGCTCTACGATGAGATGAGGTCGTTTAACCCGCCCGTAGGAGCGGGCCATGCCCGCGATCAATGCCCACGGCGAATTCACGCCAACGCCTGAAAATCACATTACACCAAGGCCGCACCCTATGACACTTCTTTTTCAAAATAGAGTAGCGATATTATGGCGCATGATGTTATCATCACCAGTGATAATCGGATTTATTTGACGGCAGGGAAGAAATGCAGCCATCACGACACTTACGCGTTAATGATTATTTTGACCGGATTTTTGTCATCAATCTGCGCCAAAACCTGCAAAAATGGCACATCATGGCTGACATGCTGGCGCGTTATGGCCTGTGTGGGAGTGTTTTGAAGGCATCAATGGCTTTGAAAAAAAGCAAGTGCAGGCCTGGAGAGAATATGCAGACCATGGCCTGGTGCATCCTTTTGAGCACATTCTGCAACGTAAACTCATCGAATCTCCGGGTGCGTGGGGAACATTATTATCGTGTAAACATCTTATAGAGACAGCGCGCGAAGAGGGGCTGGAGCGGATTCTCGTACTAGAGGATGATGTCATGATCCATCGTGATTTCTTGACTCTCTTCCCAAAAGTGGCCGCAGAGCTACCCTCGGACTGGAGGCTCGTTTACTTTGGGTGCAGGCCAGATGATTGGGATGATGTAAAACCTTTTTCAGAGCACCTCTACCGTCCTGGCGTCATTTCTGCCGATGCCTATCGGCCCATTACGCATGGCGCCTTCGCTTACGCATTGCATGCTTCGACCTTCGATCTGGCATTGCAACACATCGACACGATGGAATGGCCTTTCGACTCGGGTAGTTTGAAGGAGATCAATCGGCAGTTTCCTAAACAAACATTTGTTGTTCAACCACATTTATTCATTCCGGATATCAGCGTGAGCAGTATTCGCGAGCCTGGCGATAACGTGGAGTGGGCGCGAGCTGCGCGAGCGCAACAGTGTCATTATGAACCCCGCCAGCTCCAATTTGAATCGACGAGCAGAAACGACAAAATATCGGCAAATCCGAAGGTCGTGGCCTTGCTTGTGGTTCGGGATAAGACGTCCCGCCTGGAAAAATGCTTGCAATACCTACATGCGCAGGGTATTGAAATCTGTCTGATCGACCCAGTCTGCACAGATCACAGAATTGAAATGGCTCAGAATTTTATCGACCATGGTGTTTTCCGCATTGAATATGTCCCCTTGGATGGAAACGAGGAGCAGGAAAAACTGTTTCTCTGCAAACAAAAACTGGCATCGGAAATTTCTGCGGACTGGTTTATCTATCAAGACACGGATGAAATTTTGGAAGCGCCAAGACCCTATATAAATTTACTGGAAGGTATTCAGGATGCAGATTACCGGGGCTACAATGCGATCAATTTCGATGAATTTATGTTTGTCCCAACAAATGACAAAGTACCTTTTGAAGGAAAAAATTATTTTCAGGAAATGTTGCATTACTATTTTTTCAAACCTGAAAAACGCTGTCTGCTGAGAGCCTGGAAAAAAGCGGCTTGCCCGATTGATCTTTGTAAACGTGGTGAACACTCTGCCATATTTCCCAATCAAAAGACCTTCCCAGTATTTTTTCGTTTACGCCATTACGTTTCAAACTCGCATCACGAAATAGAAAAATATGGGCGACTTCCTGCTCAATATTGTTTGAAAAAATTGCGTAATCCTTATGACTGGAATTGGGATAAGTCTGACCCATGGGAGAATCATGCCTTCTTGGCGCAGCAGGAAGTAGCTACAGGTTAAAACCTGAATCCATACCTTTATGGCGGCGCATAACACAGCAAAAGCAGGCGCTCTTAGGCGAGCTATCGATACCACAGAACCTGCAAAAAATACCCGCTTATCCGCGCGATGCACTTCGCTGACCGATGGCTGAAGCCGAGATTTTTTGCACGTACTGTGAAACCGATATCCCGCACTCTGCATCCACCCTGAAGATACGGATTCAGGTAAAAGCAAACTCAACAACAAAAGGAGATTGATAAATGGCAAACCAGTTTTGTGGTTATATTTGGAAAGGTGATTCATCAAAACATTTTATTTACCGCGACGCAGATGGGCACGTCCATGAACTGTGGAGTTCTCAAAGCAGAAGTTCTCGCTGGGAAGATGGTGATCTGAATCGGGCTGCAACAGCGGAGAACGGCGGCCGAAAGGGGCTGGCTCCAAATGCAGCCAGCCAGCTAGCCGGCTATGCCTGGGAAGGTAATTCGAGTCAGCATATCGACTACCGTGGTGCAGATGGACATATTCATGAACTTTGGGGTAGCGTGAAACACAATAAATGGTCTGGCTGGAAGTACTTTGATGTAACACAAGATGCAAAAGCACCGAATGCAGCAGGAGAGCCCTGTAGCTACGCCTGGGAACAGGATTCGAGCCAACATATTATTTACCGTAGTGCGGACGGGCATATCCATGAGCTTTGGGGACGCGAGGTAAACGGGCGCTGGTCCGGTTGGCAACACGTTGACTTGACACGAATGGCTGGAGCACCGTTGGCGGCGGGCAATCCAGCGGGTTACATCTGGGATGGTGATGCAAGTCATCATGTTGTTTATCGCGGCACGGATGGACATGTACATGCACTTTGGCGCCGTATCGATGGTTCGGGTCAGGAAGAATGGTCGCATGTTGATTTAACAATGGAAGCAGGCGGGATACCCGTGTCCGCAAGTGATCCGATGGGTTATGTCTGGGAAGGTGACTCAAGTCAGCATATTGTTTATCGCGGTGTAGATGGGCATATTCATGAACTATGGCGCCGCATCGATGGCTCGGGCTGGGAAAAATGGCTGCATGTCGATTTAACACTGGAAGCAGACGGGAGCCCTGAATCAGCAGGTGATCCGATGGGGTATGCCTGGGAGGGTGATTCGACACAGCATGTTATTTATCGTGGTGCGGATGGGAATGTACACAAGCTTTGGGGCCGCATGGGGACTGACTTCCCTGGCTGGCAACACGTCAATCTGACAGCAGAGACAGGAGCCTTGCCAGCTTCGAGTGATCCTGTTGGCTATGTTTGGGAAAATAATTCGACACATCACGTCATACACCATTGTGAGAATGGTGATATTCAGGAGCTTTGGTGCAACAGCACGGATGATTCAGCCTGGAAAAAACGTCGTATCGCATAAATTACCTCTCAGGCTCTGGGTTGTTATTGAACATATTCCTGTGCCGCCGTCGTTGTATTAGCAGGCGGCGGCTGATATCAACACAACTCAAGTTCCGGAGTTCAAATTTGTACTGAATCGGCGTGTAACCAGCGGATAAAGAAAGCAGGCCTCCCGGCAGGTATAATGCAAGTGTTCAACGCCCAACGTCAAAACCGACCGGAGGCTTCTGTGGACAATGACACGAACAAGCGGATATTACCAAGCCTGATAGGCGAAGCGCTCAACCATCCAGGCCGGTGTGTAGATAATGTTTTTGCCGGGGTATGGAAAGGACTCAAACTGAACCGGCTTATTCAGCAGGCCGGGTTTAAAAAGCACAACAGGCCCGTCTATCACGGCAGCGCTGTTTTTGCTGGTGCTGTGGAAGCGGATGAAGTGGATTGATACTTCATCGATCACACTGCTTTCTCGAAAGTCACTGAAGACATTTTCAGAGGCGGACAAGGATGTCATGTACGATTTGATGAAACGTGAAGATACTGACTGGCAGAGCTTGAATATGGGTCGTGTGACGGAGGATCTGTTTATGTCGGTTGATCGCAGATTTACGCCGGCCAATCAAAGGCACATAACCTGATTCGTGATTTCAAGGATAAGCGTAGCATCATCGCCAAGCGTTATGAAGAGGCAACGACTCAGAGCAAGTCAGAGATAGTAAAAGGAATTCTGGGCAGAGCGAAGCACCAGGGTATCAAAGCCGACTAGCTGATTTCTTTCGGTGAGTTTGAGTAAAATATTAGATATTTATGCGCTTCGCTGGAGAATATAAGTTTACTTCAAGAAGGTAAAACGGTATCCGGGATTCCTCAAGGAGCAGACCTGGACATTTGCCTCTCACACCGCGTCTATTCATCTCACGGCGATACGCTATTTGATACTGCTGCATGCCAAACATGACAATGATGATCTTCGCGTGCGTGACGTTCGCACCCGGATGAAAGATCAACTCACGACATTGGATTTTGCACAGCGCTTATGGCAGCCGTTCAGAGCGCTCATTAGCGGCGGCACGATAGAGAGACCTTAAAAAGGAACTTGGAAGAACGGCGGGAACAATCATGGAAGCCATTGGCAGCCGCATCGAAGAGTTTTTTGTACAGACACTCCAGCGAGTACTTTGTGCTAAAAATGAAATTCAGGTAGCGAAATGGGCGAATTTGAACTCCGAAACTTGAGCATCTAATATCCATATGGGAAAGCCTAAACCACTGCTCACTTTGGGTTCTGAGAATCTATTGCGAGATGATATTGTTTTGAGCAGTGAGCCAAACAATATTTGCACTAATAATTCTTCCAGGTTTGCTTTGTGTGCTTCCAGGGCCTGGCCAGGAAAATTTGATTTTACGATAGAGCTTGCCAATGAAGTAAACGCCATTGACTCACTAATGGATAGCAAACGAATTTCCTCTTTTTTTTATCGCTTAAATCGAACAAGCGAATCGAATGACACAGGTGTATGGGCAAAAACATATCCCTTGTTAAACAAAAATGGACTCCAAGTTGGGCAAGTAACATTTCGACCATTAAATGGAGAATATTTCTCTTTATGCCAGTTGAATGAGCTGGATCAAATAATTATTGAGTTACAGCGTGATTTTGCCGGAGAAGGATCTGTAGTTTATTTTCCCAGCGAGATATGCCATCAGTTTATTGAGACTGACAGATTCCAGAAACTGTGGAGTTTTTTACCTTCGCAAGTGCAGGCAGCATTTGCAGCGATAAACGATATGCCCGTTACGGCTGATATTTTCAATGGCCATTCTGAAGTCGCATATTTAATTCGGATGGCAATATTAGAGTCCAATTTAAATGTAGAGCAGCAAAATGTATATGGCTATAAAGGACTGTATCAAATAGATTTTTCTACACTGAAAGATATTGAAGTTGTTTTCGGAGATGACTGGGATGACGGAGTATGGGAAAAAGGCCAAAAACAACCAACGTGCTTGAGGGCGTTTTTGAAAAACCCTGACTTCCAAATCAGCTGTATAAAAAAATATTGGCATAGTCAATTCAACAACTACTTAAGACATGAGCTTGAGATTAATAATATTGAAATAAACGATATCTTAAAACAACAAGAAATATCATTTTATTTAAATAAATTCAAAACTGTTTCAAGGCTGAGCGGGACATATAGAATCAACGCGGGAGAATATACGATTCCTGCAACCATGCCGGCACTGATCGCATTTATTCACTTGACCGGGGCAACAGGCTTGGCTGATTTCATAAAGGGTGAATGGAACGATAAGTTTGTTGATCAGCATGGAACAGTCGCGTGGAATTATGCAAAAAAAATGCACGCCGCTCCTGATGGAGAGCCATACGATGTCAATAAAATTGTCAGAGGAATATCGCATGATCTTGTGCCTTCTTTGCAAATGACAGCTGCTGTACTATATCGTGAAGGACGAAGTACTATCCATTCAACACAATTTCATATAAATAGCTATTTACCTCTACAAATGAGTTGGGGTACTCACTCAAACCCCAACTGTATTACAATGGGGCCAAAGCAGAACTGTCCAGATATTACATTTTCACAATCTAATAGAAATCTGCAAAAAATCATGAAGTCCTGGGCGAAAATTCTTACATCAATCATTGAAGAACGGAGAGTATACAGCCTGGAAAGTGATGGATTCATTTTACGTATCGAAGGTTCTTTTACCGTAGATTCTGTTGAAAAAATAAAAAATGAATTTAAGAAACTATGTGCAAGTAATTCTACTCCGTTACTTTAACCTGAATGCGTACCTTCATGACGGCGCATAGCACACCAACAGTAGGCGTTTTTAGGCGAGGCGCGCCTCGCAGCGAATGGCCTTAGTCCTTTGCAAGAGGCGGAACGCCGGCCGTCCTGGATGCTGGCAGACCAACCCGTCGGGCGCTCCCGTGGTGTTGCGCTGCGGCGTTACAGTGTTTGACAAGGACGATGGCCATTGCCTGCGCACTGTTGCCCGGAGACGTTGCGCAATGACTTACCACTCTTCAGGGTGATTTCAATATCGAGTAACCCCAGAGACCGTTACAAAAGCCCGTGGCCCCTTTCACTCCGCGTGGCGGATCGTGGATGGCGCCTTCCCTGCGATGTTTGCGCGGCCAGGCAAGACCGGCCCGGGCATCCATGCCTGACACGGAGGGATTCACCACCCGCACAACTGCCATCATGCCGACAGCCCAGAACTCCCCCGATCCCAGCGCGCACCACGCCGGAGCACAGCCCATGAGCAGATTCACCCAACTCCCCCTGCCAACCGCCCTGCTGAGTAACCTCGACAGCCTCGGCTATCGCCACATGACGCCGATTCAGGCCCTCAGCCTGCCGCCGGTTCTGGCCGGCCACGATCTCATCGCCCAGGCGGAAACCGGCAGCGGCAAGACCGCCGCCTTTGGCCTCGGCCTGCTCAACGCACTGGATACCCACAACCGCCAGGTACAGGCGCTAGTACTCTGCCCCACGCGTGAACTGGCCGAGCAAGTGGGCAAGGAAATCCGCCGCTTGGGGCGCGGCCTGCAAAACGTCAAACTGGTCACCCTGTGCGGCGGCAGCGGCCTCGGCCCACAACGATCGACCCTGCAACATGGCGCGCACATCGTCGTCGGTACCCCCGGACGGATACAGAAACACCTGCAAAAGGGCTCACTGGATCTGCAATCACTGCGCACCCTGGTGCTGGACGAGGCCGACCGCATGCTGGACATGGGTTTCGTCGACGACATCAGCGCCATTGTCAAGCGCAGCCCGGACAGCCGGCAGACACTACTGTTTTCCGCCACCTATCCCGATACCATTCAGCAGATCAGCCAGCGTTTTCAGCGTGAGCCGCAACGCGTCAGCGCGCAACCGACACCCAGCAGAGCACGCATCGAACAACAGTTTTTCGAAACCCGCGAAGAGGCGCGCGACGACGCCCTGCTCACCCTGCTGGCCCACTACCGGCCCGAGGCCGCCCTGATTTTTTGCAACACCAAGCGGGCATGTGACGACCTCGCCCGGCGCCTGCAACACGAGGGCTATCATGCCCAAGCCCTGCACGGTGATCTGGAACAACGCCAGCGCAACGACGTACTGGTACAGTTCAGCAATCAGAGTTGCAAGTTGCTGGTGGCCACCGATGTCGCCGCGCGTGGACTGGACATCGACGACCTGCCGCTGTGAAAAGTTAAAGTTAAGGGGTCAGGTTAATTGTTAAAGTTAAGGGGTCAGGTTAATTGTATCATCCTTAAAATACGTGGGATGTTTTGCCTAAATTCCTTTTTCTCAGATAGCAAGCGACGAATTTCTGTCGTAGCCCCTTTATCCCGCACTTTGAGAATGATTCAACATACCCGACCCC
>DRKN01000025.1 GCA_011051755.1 Gammaproteobacteria bacterium | reverse complement strand
TGGGCCGCATGGCGGCCCGTTTCCGTTGCCTTGGCGGTGTTGACTCCAACCCGGCCGCCATCCAGGACTTTGAGCGCCTTACCGGCGTACCAGGTACGGTGCTCGATCTGTTCTCGCGCGAGCAGTACCAGGCGTTTCATGGCCAGGAACCCCCGGCCCACTGGCGCGAGGTAACGCCCGCCGACATCCGCAACGCCGCCGCCGGCGAGCGACCGCACATCGTGTTCACCAGCGCGCCCTGTAAGGGCTTCTCCGGACTGCTGCCGCAGAAATCGGCGAGGACCGCGCGCTACCAGGCTCTGAATGGCCTCACCCTGCGCGGCGTGTGGCTGGCGCTGGAGGCCTGGGCCGATGATCCGCCGGAGTTCATCCTGTTCGAGAACGTGCCGCGTATTCAGTCCCGGGGCCGGCAGCTGCTCGATGACATCACCGCCCTGCTGCGCGCCTACGGCTACGCCGTGGCCGAAACCACGCACGACTGTGGCGAGCTGGGCGGGCTGGCCCAGCGCCGCAGGCGATTCCTGCTGGTGGCCCGTCACGAGACCAAGGTGCCGCCGTTCCTCTACGAGCCGGAGTCCCGGCCGCTGCAGGCCATCGGCGACGTGCTCGGTCGGATGCCGCTGCCCGGCGACTCCGCCGCCGGCGCCATGCACCGGGTGCCGCGGCTCCAGTGGCGCACCTGGGTGCGACTGGCGCTCGTCGAGGCAGGCCAAGACTGGCGCAGCCTGGAACGGCTCCGGGTCAAGAATGGACTGCTGCAGGACTACCTGATTGTACCCGAACACTATGGTTACAGAGACGTGCTTGGCGTGCGTGCATGGGAAGAGGCATCGGGCACGGTTGCCGGGAGATCCAGACCAACGAACGGGTTCTACTCCATCGCGGACCCGCGCTGGCAGGGACACGAGTATGGCCAGTACGGCGTGCGGCGCTGGAATGATGCCTCAGGCGCCGTGAGCGGCCAGTCGGCGCCTGGTGGCGGCCGGTATTCCGTGGCCGATCCCCGCACCGGTTGGCACCACGCCGCCAGCCGCAACAAGTACCGCGTCGTGCGCTGGGACGAGCTCGCCGGCACGGTAGTCGGCGCTACCCGGCCGGCAGCCGGCGCCCTGTCCGTCGCCGACCCCCGCACCGGCCTGGCCTCGGACCGGGCGCACTACCGCACCGGCGGGCAGTACGGTGTCGTGCCCTGGTCCACGCAGACCGGCGCCGTCACGGGGGCGGCCCGGCACGACAGCGGTCGCTGGTCGGTGGCAGACCCGCGCCTGATCGACGGCGACACCGCAGACCTCCCCGACCCCAAGGACCGTCTGGTCGCGGTGATCGAGGCCGAGGACGGGACGTGGCACCGGCCGTTCACGACCCTCGAACTGGCCGCACTCCAGGGCCTCGTCGATCCCGAGGCGCACCTGGAGCTGGAGGGCCTGTCCGACAGTGCCTGGCGTGAACGGATCGGCAACGCCGTGCCCCCGCCGGCGGCGCAGGCCATCGCATCGGTCATGGGCCAGACCTTGTTGCTGGCCTGGTCGGGTGAAACTTTCGTACTGAACAATCAGCCGATCTGGGTGCGGCCGCTGGCGCTGGCGGGGGCTGTGGATACCCATCGAACCGGCGGGGGCGAGGAGGGGGCTGTATCATGAGTGGCGTGTCGAAGCTCCTGTACCGTTTTACCGCCGGACGGCCCTGCCGGTTGATTCACCGGCACAAGAACGAGCGTTACCTGGAGCGCTACTGGCTGGGACGTGTGTTCGGCGTGACGGCCTATCTGCACCGGTTTGTCGCCCGTGATGCGGATGACTGGGTGCACGACCATCCCTGGGGCTGGTCGGTTGCTATCGTATTGACCGGGCGCTACCAGGAAGAACGGCTGAAATGGTTTGATCCGGCGGTTGGCTGGACGTCGGTTTTCCGGGTGTTACGCGCCGGGCGGATCAATATCATTCGTGGTCAGGATTTTCACCGCATTACGGACTGCCAGCCGGAGACCTGGACGCTGTTTATTCACGGTCCACGGCGTAAAGGCTGGGGGTTTTTGGAAAAAAGTGAAGCGGTCGTTTGCTATTACCAGCCATATGATACGGCTGTAAGCCATCAATGGCATACGCGCGTCCCGACGGGTCGCAATGCCGATCGAGCGCCATTGCCGCGGGCGGCATAATCAACTGGAAAGGGAGAGGATGGATGATGAGACTCAGGATTATTTGGGCGGCCTGCCTTGTACCCCCATTAGCAATGGCAGGTACGCCGAAGGAGTTGGACTGTACAGGTATAAAGAACACAGTATCAGCAGCAACGACGCCAAGCACTGAGAATCTTCGACAGGCAGTAGCAACTTACAAGGTATCTCCAAGGGCGGGGAAATGCCTCTACCCGGATGTCATCGTTGAGTCTGTACCCGTTGGTGAATATGAAGAGTACAGGCCGGGCGGGCCACGGTTTGTAACACTGACAGGTCGCACGGTGTATCGATGGGGCGGCTACGAGATACAGGAAGCATCAATTAGCTCCCCTGATGACATGGCCCTAAAGGTGATACCCAATGGTTCAGGTTATCGCCTGGAATTGATTGCTAAAAATCGGACAGGTAAATGAAGGGCAGACAGATGAGTTTTGGTGGAGGCGGCAGCGTTGGTGGGGCCAGTCATGCCGAAAGACGCTTGCGGGATGACTTCACAATGCTATAATGAATGCACTGAATGCAAAAAGGCAATCACTTATGGCAATGATGACTGTCAGGAATATCCCGGATGAAATCCACCGCGCACTGCGTGTGCGCGCAGCGATGCACGGTCGCAGTACTGAGGCTGAAGTCCGTGCGATCCTTGAAGAATCGGTAAAAGCCGAGGGCCGGCTGAAGCTGGGTTCGATGCTGGCCAGGATTGGGCGCCAGGCAGAAGTGACCGATGAAGATATCGAGTCCATCGAGAAGATCCGTGACAAGACGCCAGCCAAGCCGGTGGGCTTTAATTGATCGTACTGGACACTAACATGATATCGGAGCCGCTACGCCGGGCCCCGGAATCCCGTGTTATCGAGTGGATCGATGCGCAGCCGATTGAAACGCTGTATTTGTCGGCGTTCACCGTGGCCGAATTACGCTTCGGCGTGGCTTCGCTGTCTGCCGGGAAACGGCGCGATCTGTTGCAAGAGGGGCTGGAGAAACAGGTGTTGCCATTGTTCGCCGGGCGTGTATTGGCGTTCGATATGCCCGCTTCACAGGCTTATGGTGAGCTGATGGCGCGAGCACGGGCCGCCGGTTTGGCTATCAGCGCGGCCGACGGGTGTATCGCTGCAACCGCTGCTGCTAACGGGATGATGGTGGCTACACGGGACGTCGCCCCGTTCGAGGCGGCCGGTGTGGACGTAATCAATCCCTGGCAGGTGTAAGCCAGGACGTTATTTTGTAAATAGCAGCCAGGGGCCTTGACATGCGGGTAGATCAGGTGGTAGAGATGGTTTAAAGTTCGGTTGTGAAGCAACCGATAACGGTTTTGCAAAGTGGTCACTGCTTTCTCAGTGACGCCATCAAAGACCCCGCACAAGCACGGCGGCCGGGGTCGGGTTCTTCGGGACCTGGTGCTTGTTTTTCACCCGATGGGGATACCTTCCCGTCGGGCATGGTTTCTCCGTCAATTGCTAGAGGAGAAACCATGAAGTGGTATATCAAACTCGGCGAAGATTTTCGGAAGATCGCCATTTTTCTGGTTAGCGGTGGTTTTGCTGGATGGATTATTGATTCAGATAAAATCACACAAATGGAAGGTTTCATGCTGCTGACTTTTGGGTTTGCGGTTTGGGTAATTGGAATCGTCCTTTCATCTAAGGAGGTTAGCGATGGAAGACTTTAATTGGCCTTTGTTCGCTGGACTTTCTGTCCTGGTAGTCATGGGCATTGTTGGACTCATTGCCAAATACAGGGATGAGCGGAAGCACTCCAACCATTCTTAATCTTCATATCGGCTCGATTTAAGCCGCTATTCGTTAACGACAGGTTTTGCCTGTTATCCCTACGGGAAACATCATCCCGTTGGGGCATGGTGTTTCCTTTTTTCGTTTACACAAAGGAGAAACACCATGTCAAACTCTCACTACGATACTTCGTTCAAAGGTCTGTGCTACGTCAACCGCGTGCGGATGGTGAAGCCCTCGAAGTCTGATCCGTACCGGGCGGTGACCCTGTCGGTCAAATCCGGCAAGCGTGTCAGCACGGAAGGGAAGGGCGACAAGCCTGAATTCACCATCCCGCTGGACTGCAAGGTGGTTGGTGCCCAGGCCCAGGCGATCTTCGATCAGATCCTGGAGGAACACTGGGACGATAAAAAGCCGCCTGTGATTTCGGCGGCCTTCGAGGTCGGCGACATATACCCGGACTACTACGTCGGAACCCGGGACAAGAATGCCGGCAAGACCGTGCCGATCCTGAAGGGGCGGCTGCTCAAGTTGCATGATGTCTATGTGAAGGGCGAGCGGATCGATACCCCGGTAGAAACCGCTGACGCCAGTGATGCAGACACCCCTGCAGCGGCCCAGCCGGAAACCGCATCGGCGGAAACCCGTGAAGACAGGACTGTCGATGCTGTTGCGGAAGAAGCCGCGTCGTTTCCAAGCGTCGTTCGGTTGTCGAAAGATGATCCGGACTTCGAGGAACGCAAGGCGCGTCTGAAGGCCGAAGGCTACCGCTGGGATCGTGAAAACAAGGCCTGGCGCCGGCCGGCGGCCTGATTCGGTGTAAGGAAGTCCGGCGGGGGTGTTGTACAACCCCGCCGGATTTCGTAGACTGCATGCGCCAGTGGTAGCCGCTACCCTGAAGCGGTGAAATCCGGTGCATGAGGCCTGTAACGCCGGCGCGTTCATTCGCGTGGTCTCTTGGGCGGCAGGATGCCAAGCACGCCACGCCCACATTCTGCTGCTCTCAAGCCCAACCCCGTGGGTTCCTGAAACGAACTGGTGACCGGTTTGTTTCAGGAGCCCACGGGGTTCTAAATCTCTCCCACCACCCCGACAGGCGGAAAAATGTCGACCGTTTGTGCGGTAGCGCAGGCCCGGCTTGCCATCCGTGCACAGGTTTGATGCGGCCCAGACTCCCTGATGGGGCTGCGAACAGTGACATGCTGACACACATGAACCACTGTTGGAGTCATAAGTAATCCCTGCCCCGGGTAACGCAACGCCCGGGGCTTTGTATGAAGGCATGCAATGGCATGCCTTCCCAAAACGGCGGTGTATTCCGCTTTTTTGAGAAGGTTTGCTTGTTTATGGACGGCGGCCTGGCGTCAACCAGGATACCGATACCAGGTAGCAGGGCGACACACATAGAACGCGAGGCTGCGCCTCAGAGACAGCGGAGATTCGCAATCTCCTGTGATGACTGGCTTACTTCCTGTGCGGTCGTTAAATGAGAGGGTTAAGAAACGAACCCTGTAAGCCGGCCACCCTACCGGCCCGTCCACCCGAAGTCGTAAAGTGGTCACTGCTTTTTCAGTGACACCGTCAAAGACCCCGCACAAGCACGGCGGCCGGGGTCGGGTTCTTCGGGACCTGGTGCTTGTTTTTCACCCATTGGGAAACCTGTTCCCGATGGGCATGGCGTTTCCCTTTTTCCTGAAGGAGGAACACCATGACGGCGTTATCCGATATGAAACGGTTTTATCGTTTTCTTGACGAAGCGTCCGACAGCCAATTGTCGGAAAAACGGGAGCTGCTGGTGCGGTTTCTGGACGAGGCGCGTGATCCCGATGTGATCAGGGATGCCGCTTTCCTTTTGAAGAAGGTGGAGGCGGAGATGCTTTCCCGCCTCTGATCGTCCGCAAACCCAGGTGATTGCGTCTTGCCATAACGTCCAGCAGGTGGGCGGACGCACCGTGTCGATCTTCGATAATAGCGAGCAGCGCCGCCTTTTCCAGCGGATCTGCATTCTCGTTTGCTTTCAGTCTGGCAGAAACGGCTCTGCAAGCCTGCTCAAATGAAAGGTCTCCTTTCATTTGCGTGTTCGAATCGTCGTCTCTCATGTGCTGGATTATAGCATGTGATTGAGGGGCAACGTTGGGACGCGATTTTTTCACCCTTCCGGGCGTGTTTGCCCGTTGGGGCGAAGACTCCCGGTTTTTCCTTAATACCAGGAGGTCAATATGTCTGCATTATCACTTGTAGGAAATAAACACG
This sequence comes from Gammaproteobacteria bacterium, assembly GCA_011051755.1. GTDB lineage: Bacteria > Pseudomonadota > Gammaproteobacteria > SZUA-152 > SZUA-152 > DRQN01. Next base: position 5,461 of record DRKN01000025.1, on the reverse strand, counting down.
CCGTAGAACAGCGTGAAAATACGGTTATCACGGAAGCTTTGCGCATCCTGGAAAACCGTATGTCGTGTTATGGCGTCACCCTGATGAGTCCGGATGACTGCAAGGCGTTTTTCCGGTTGAAGCTGGGGGAATTGTCGAAAGGCTATGGCGTCTTGTTCCTGGACGGGGACCGCAAGCCGATCCGCTATGAGGAGTTTGGTGAACAAATGGACGCCCGGGTGCTGGTCAGGGCAGCCATTGACGTAGAGGCCAGTTCGGCGGTAATCGCGCGTAACCAGACAGTTGCGGCGTCCGCGGCCGCGATCGACGGATTCCGTTCTGCACTGGCCCCGCTGGGAATACAGCTGCTGGACTATATCGCGCTGCAAGGACGGGATGTCGTGTCCTGTTTTGAACGCGGCCTGATTTCCCGATAAGGAGGCATGACTATGTCATGGGAGATCGAGAAAATCGTCGAGGTCGCCATCGAGTTGAACCGGACAGGCGATACGGCTGCCAGCACGGGCGAGCGCATTGCAGCGGCGTTTGTGCTGAACCGGGTGGACCTTCTGCCCAACAGTTACCGCGATGTCGTCGAGGCCTGGGACCGCCTGGATTCCGAGTGGCAGGACTACGTCCGGATCATCAAGCGCAATTTCATGCATCTGATAGCCTGATATGCCTGGCCCCGCCAATGCGGGGCCGCCTTTCCAGGCGCCCTCGATGGGGCGCGCCTGGAAAGGCGGCTGGTTTTCGTGGTCACTGCGATTCAGTGACACCGTCAAAGACCCCGCACAAGCACGGCGGCCGGGGTCGGGTTCAAAAGAACCTGGTGCTTGTTTTTTTCAACCTCCGGGGTGATCACACCCCGGCGGGGCGTGTCTCCCGGTTCTTTCCGAAGGAGATCCAGCTATGAATACGATTACCGATTATTTCGGCGACGTGATTTCGTCATACACCAGGGAACAGGCCATCGACGATGGGCTGCTGGTAGATGCCGGTGACATGGCAAAAGAGGCCGGTTTCAAGATCCCGGTCGCGCTGACGCAGGCGGCATGGAACGACTGCGTGGCCTGGTCGGAGGCGGACTCGGCGTGCCAGATCCATCAGGACCAGTCGGGTCGGTTGTGGGATGTACTGTTTATGGGCTTCATGGCGGGGCGTTCGAGCCCCGGTGTGTCCTGTATTCAGTATCGCATCTACCGGGTGCCTCGCGACGGTCGGAGCGTGAGAGCACGCCAGACGGCCCTGAAAATGGTGGTCAGTCCGGGCGACGCCGGCGAGCCGGTTATCACGATTATGCTGCCGGACGAATCGTAAAACGTAGGCCGGTTATCCGGCAGTTTATCAACCCATCGGGGGATCATCCCCCGTGGGTGATCTCCCTTTGTTAGATGTTCAAGGAGATCAAATTATGATAAATGCTATGGTATCCAATGAAAACAAGGTGGTGGATCGCTGGTCCGGTCTGAAGCCGTCGCAACTGAGTGTTTCGGAGAAGCAGTCTGTCGTACGCCTTGCCTTGCAGGTGCTGGCCACCAGGCATCGCGCCGGCAGGGTATTGGATAAACCGGGCGAGACGCGGAATTATTTGCGTCTGCATATGGCGGACTACCGGAATGAAGTTTTTGGTTGCCTGTTCCTCGATAACCGTCATCGGATTATCGCCCGGCGAGAACTGTTCCAGGGAACCATCAACGGGGCGTCAGTGCATCCGCGCGTTGTGGTGCAGCAGGCGATGGAGCTCAATGCCGCTGCCGTGATCTTTTATCACAACCATCCATCCGGTGTTGCAGAACCCAGCAACGCCGATGAGGCGATCACCCGTCGCCTGAAGGAGGCGCTTGCGCTGGTCGATGTGCAGGTGCTGGACCACTTCGTGATCTCGGCCGGTGAATCTGTCTCGTTGGCCGAGCGCGGGAGGATTTAGCTATGATCAATGACAGGAGGTGCTCAGGGTTGCTTGCCAAACAGGCCGGGAAGACGCTTCCTTTGACGGTATTGAAGTCTCCCGCCGGTTATTACATCGGAACCAGTCTTGATGGGGTTCCCTATAGCCGTGAGAGTGTTGAGTATTTTTCCAGCTCTTCTCAGGCCGAGGATGCCTTTCAGCGAGATAACTGGACACAAAGGATCTGTCCATGAAAATAGCCCCTGGTTGCAAGGACCAGGGGCTATTCCCTCCCTTCCTATTTTACATGCCCACGCCTCGCGCCGGCTGGCCTACCTCTAACAGTTCAGAATGACTGCTCAAGCAGCTTTCGCGTCATTCGATACACGCTTGTCAGTTCTTTTTTATTGGGTGGAGGCACACGCCCGAGTGCGTCGATTCGTTCCGGATAATCGTTCGTCTTTTCCAGAATATCAGTAATAATCCCGCCGGCATCCGAGGGCCGTATACCGCAGGCACGAGCAAATCGCTGCAGTGCCTCGCCAAAGCGGATGGGGTCATCGTGGCCGGTGACAAATTCGCCATAGTTGCCGAAGGGCATCACGTTCAGCATATTGTGGATCGAATAGGCCCGCATGGGGGTCGGGTCATATACCGGTGAAAAGCCCCTCTGATCGCCTCGCACCAGGATGGAAAGATTCTCAAGATGCAGATCGCCATTGCCGGTTATGAATGACGCAACGAGCCGCCGGAACAGATGCACAAGGCTTTCGTCCCGGTCGCTGACCAGGGCGATATCTGGCATGCCCAGGGCCTTTGCGATACCGTCATAGGAGAAGTCGTAGTGATTGAGGATATCCGGGTTACCCGAAGCGATGACCGAGAACAGGGTTTCCGTGAACACCGGCGTGTGGCTGGCATCCCGGTCAAAGCGTTCCACCGCCAGCGCCGGTATCTCCTTGAACGTCGTCAACCAGTAGCGTGGCACCTCAAATCCGAGATCCCGGTGCACGTCCAGCGCCAGTGCCTCAAGCTCGGTAATGCCGGGATAGGTTGCCGATTGCTCGAATTTCAGGACCACGTCGGTGACACCCGCTGTTGCGCCGCGGGTCGGCGGGCCGATGCGATGGTCCCAGCCGCTGTCGGGGATGGAAATCAGCAGTTTCGGGATGGCGCCACCGACGCTCGGGGTGGGGCCGATCAGCTGAATGAGTGTGTCCGCCTCGCCATCGAACCAGGTCAGGAAATCCTTGTAGGAGAACGGCGCATCCTCATCCATGTCGAACAGCGCGTGGCGGGCCGGCTGGCTGTACCAGCGCAGGGCATTTTCGTCGTCCTCGAAAACGTCGAGATGGCCGATCCCGCCGTGGCCGACCAGCTTGAGGATTTCCCAGTCGGTTTCAAAACCGGCTGTGCCCGTATAGCCCGCTTCCCGCAGATAGCGCAGCGCAAGATTGCGCTGGAAATTGCCAGTATCCCGGGGCGGCATGAGGCCTTGGATCGGGGGCAGAAAATCGAACCGGCCGGTGCGTTGCCGCACGATGGTACGGTCCTGGTAGATGGCCGGCGACAGTACCAGCCCGAGGCCCGGCAGGCCGCTGACCAGGTAATCCGGGTCGTAGGTGAATCGGCACTCGGTGTCGGTGAGGTAGATGCGCCCCATTTTCATGGGCTTCACCGCCAACCGGGTCCAGACGACGGCTTCGAGATCGCGGTTCATCGGCTGAACAGTCCGCCACGCTCGATCTTCTCTATCACCGGGTCGTCCGGCACCAGAACGGGTTTGAGACCGACGGCCTGCGCCAGTTTGGCGAAATTTTCCAGGCCGACGTTCGGGTTGCGTTTGGCCCGGGACAGGGTGTCGCTCGCCAGGCCCGCCGTGTGGGCGATTTCAGCCTGGGTCATGCCCTGCCGACGGCCGGTTTCGATGATCTCTTCCAGCAGTCGGGCAATATGCTCTGCGGGTACCATAATTGTGCAATTATACACAATATCTTGTCAATCCGCCACATATCCAAGTTTTATATTTTGTATATATACATATTTCTTGCTATAGACAGGCCAGAATATGAGAAAAACATAATACTCCCGCGTTTACACAGTGGTTTTTGTATCGCTTCCTTAAAAAACGCCTCCCGCGCTTGCGCGGTTGCCGCCTGCGACTGCCCGGCGATACACCTGTATCACACGGTTTATGTCACAGCCAGATCTGGAGGCCTCGATGCCGGCTGCCGCTCCCCGACGCTGGAAAATCCTGCCGTCGGCCGTCTATACTGCGCCTGCAGGCAACTGTCCGACGCCGGGAACTTATGAGAACGCACCGCACCCCAAACAGCTTCGGGACTGACTATGCCCGGTGCCGTCGGCGCCGTCGGCGCGGTATCGTGCGGCCCATGCGTCGCCGGCGTTTGGGCGGCCTGGGCAAGCTTTTGCTTGTCATTCTGATCTGGATCAGCGGCATCGATACCCTGGCGCTGTTGGGCTACCTGGATAGCGGAGCATTTGTGCCCGGCCGCTGGGGCTACGCGTTGGTATTCTACGGTTTCTATGCCGCTATCTTCTTTTGGTGGGCAAGACGCCGAAATGCGCCGGTACGGCGGCTGGTGTTCAATCCTGATGCGCCAGTATACAGCGATGCCGGTGATCCGGCGACGGGATTTCCAGCCGAAGACTTAGGACCGACGATCTTTTGTGTAGAAGACGAGGTTCAGCGCGCTCGACGCAGAGGTGATTTAACAAAGGATCCCGTTTGGTATTTATATTATTACCCAAGCACATTATCCGATCGTGAAGATGAATTCTGGGGTCGGCATCGGTAATCAAGCCTCATCACCGCCGCCGTCCTGATCGGCGCCGTGAAGTTCTTTTCTGTCGTCTGGGCCGTCGCCGCCTACCTCGAAAACGCCGTCATCCTCGTCCTCTATCCGAACCAGACCTGGACCGACACCCTCAACGCCTTCAAGGCCCCGGCCGCCATCGAGCGCGGCGTGCTCAACCTGATGTTGATCGCCTTGTATGTGATCGTGCCGGTGTTCTTGTTGTACCTGGTGAGTCTGGCGGGGCCGGCGATTGACAGTATTGGAAGAGCCTTAAATAGTACCGATAGTGGTGCGAGGAGTATTGCTGGCGGCGCCGGCAGAAAAACCGGGTCGGTCGGGAAGGGCCTTGGCCGGCTGGCGTTCAGGGACCGCAGGAAATGAGGGGGGATCAAAATAACGCAATCCCGACCGACCGTTTTGGTGGCGGTCGGTCGGGATGTACGCCGGGGTTAATACCAGGGGCCAGAGGGGTTATGCAGGGAGGAATGCTTGTAATCATCAGGGTGAATATCTTTACCTGCATGATACGCCATCCACTGCAACTCACGGCTACCGGCCGGATAAAACGTCCGGTCCGTCGTATCCTCAGCCGCCGGGGCCGGGCGATCGAGCGCGGCCTGCACCTCCTCCGGGGTGAACAGCGCCGCATCGGGCTCGCCGGCGGCGATGCGGGCCTGCATGTCGCGGTAGCGGCCCAGCAGGGCGAGCGCCACCAGGCCGTACAGGGTCCAGCCGGCCACGCCCAGGCCGAGCGCCACGCCCGGCAGCACGA
>DRKN01000024.1 GCA_011051755.1 Gammaproteobacteria bacterium | reverse complement strand
TATACAAATATCACTACTTTGCAAGCATAATAAGCGCATATTACATGGGTACACTTTGAACCGGAAAGTGCCAAGAATCGAGAAAAAGTTCATGGATATCTGGAGGTTAGAGAGTAAATGAGAGGAATTCTTATTCGAACTTCAGTTTAACGCCCTGAAACGAATACCAATTCGAGGTTATTGTTGGTTATCAGGTAGACATAATAATACGTATTTTATCAGTCATTATGTCTATAAGGATTATAATGATCTTAGAGAGCGTGATACGAACAGAGTTGGGGCCAACTGGCGAAGAATCGAGGAGAATGGGGATGAGCGCTAAAGATATGTTTTTTCCTGAAGGCAAGGATTTCAGTAGGACAGAAGAAAGAGCATACGCACGTGAAGAGCTTGTTTATAATGTGACTGAAGATATTTTAGTGGCTCTCGAAGATCTGAACGTTAGCAAGAAAGAGCTTGCACGACGTTTAGGGAAATCTCGTTCTTATATTACACAGGTTTTGAGTGGTGCGCGTAATATGACTCTGGGAAGTCTCTCCGATATTTGCTTTGCATTGGAAATAAAGCCAAAAGTAACAATTCCGGTTGAGCCTGTATTGGATAGCTTGGAGTCCGCCGGTAAAAGTCTTTGGGCAACGGAAGAGATTGAATCAAGGACAGGTGAACTGATTCGTAAGTCTGAAAATGTGATTGACTGCCGCGATTCTAATGTATGGGAGAATCAGGCGGCTTAATGATGAATGTTTGTTTGGAAAACGCTCAAAATAACCTCCGTATTCAATCGGTAAATCTGAAAGAAAGCAAAGTATTTGTTAGGGATGGCATAGATATTCCAACGTTGGATAGAGATGAGACTGCTGTGCAGAGTTTCAGATCGATTGTCAGGGTAGAAGAAATTTCATTGGCTGATCCTGAGGGTGGGGAGGATATTTGGGATTATCGTTTTATTTATTCCGCAGGTGTTCGCCTAATCTTTTCGAGTGAGAAAGAAGAGAGTGCCAATGATGAGTACAAACCAATAGTAGAAATCGTAAGTGTGTTCGAGGCTAAATACCTATCCAAGAGTCAGTTAAAAAAAGACGAGATCAAGGCTTTCTCTGCTGATAATGCAGGCTATCATGTATGGCCGTATTGGCGTGAATATGCCCAGTCTACCTGTGCAAGAATAGGATTGTCACCCGCCTTCGAGGTGCCTGTGTATATTGTTTCCCGAAAAGATGAAAAGAGTGAGGCAGACAAAAAAGCGTGAAAACTTTTGTTAGTAAAGGGGAAAGTAAACAATAGTATCCCGTCATACACAGAAAAAGGTCGGTCGTCCCCGGCCTTTTTTGTGTCCGGCCTTCCCGTCTCGGGTCAGTGCTGGCCGCCTGCCTGTTCGCCGCCCTCGCGTACCAGCGTGATATGGGCGCGTCGGTTACGGGCGCGGCCTTCATCCGTGGTGTTGGTGTAGATGGGTCTGCGTTCACCAAAGGAACGCAGCTCAAACTTGTCGGCCGGCACGCCCAAAGCCCGCAGATAATTGCGGATTGCTTCGCTGCGGTGCTGCCCCAGCCTGCCGTTGTCACGGTATTGGCCGATGTCATCCGTGTGGCCCTCGATGATGATTTTTTTCACTGCCGGATCAGTGCTCAGATATTTGGCAATGGCATCCAGCCGTTGGTGGATTTTGGGAGTGAGTTCATCGGTGCCGGTGACGAAATGCACCACGCTATCACTGAAATCGGCAAAGTCGTATATCGGCAGCCTGCCCATACACGTGACAAACTCATCCATCGCCTGACGAAAGTTGACTCCCGGCAGAGAGACCCTGATGTGATCCTGCTCATCGGGCCCGGCAGGGTAGGAGAAGGAGACCTCCATACCGTTTTGCAGGGCCATCAGCAACCGCCGTGTCAGGGATTCGTCCAGCCGGAAGGGCGTATTGCCTGGCTGTACGGGGATCTCTCCCAGATCCTGGCCCGTCGCCTGCGGGCGCCATTCCGGTGGCATGGCGCGCAGCCGGGCCCGCTTGGCATTGTGCCCGATATTCCAGTTCGTCGTCATGTGGAAACCCAGTGTATGGCCGGCGGATTTAGCAAAGGTGGCGCGTCCGTAGAGGGGAATGTCGTGGCTGAGGTTGCAGTGCAGGTTTTCCGTTGAGGGGTTTTTACCCGCTGAAGGCCCTTGTCTCGCTGAGGGCTCTTGTTTCGCTGAGGGCTCCCATTTCACCGCGTTGAGCGGAGCCTGGAAATGTTGAGTGTTGGCCAGCAGGGATGGGGGGTATAACAGCAGCAGTGTCAGGCCGAGGGCCGCTTTTTTGCACCGACGGGCGGCTGTGCTGCATCTGTACGCCATGATGCAGAAAATGTCGGCACGGGATCTGCATTCTTTAACGTGTTATGGCGCTTGTGGCTGACGGCTCCCCACAGAAACCTGGTAGGGTGGGCACGTTTTTTGTGCCCACGTGGAATATGCGCCAACCGCGTGGGCACAAAAAACGTGCCCACCCTTCTACATGACTTCAAGAATTTTGGGATGTTTGCCGCTGTGGGTGTGACGTGAGCGCCACCCGGGTGGCGATGGAGGGAATGTGGTGTCCAAGCTGTTAAAAACCCTACTGTTATTATTGGCCATACCGCTGTCGGGCGGGCTGGCGCAGGCGCAGACCGTGGAGGCCGAGGGTGCCGCACGCATCGAAAGCTCGGTCGCGCTGGCCAAACGCATGGCCTTGCAGGATGCCATTCGTCAGGCGCTGATGCAGGCCAATGCGCAGATATCCACCACCACGGTGACCTCCCGAACCGGCGTGGTAACGGACAATATGCGTTTTTCTGCGCAGGGGCGTGTGACCCATGTGGCGATTCTCCGTGAATGGTCGGACAACGATCATTATTATGTAAAAATCCGTGCCCAGGTGCCGGGTGATGCGCTGATAGAGGCGCTGCTGAAGGCGGAGCAGGGTGGCGCTGCCGGACAGGCCGGTTCATACGCCACTGCCGAAGCGGCAAACCGTTACCGCCGCAAGGTCGCCGTGAGCCAGTTCCACGTTCTCGACCGAACCCAGATTCATGACTTGCCGAACATCGAAACGGAACTGGCGCGCGAATTGGAACGGCGCCTGATCAGCGATGGCCGGGTGCTGACGGTGAACGCCAGCCAGTACCTGCTGCCGCTGAGCGAAGAGGGCGTCATCTCCCAGCGGCGTATTCTCGGCGCCCTGCCGCCGGCGCGTGAGCCACATCAGGTGGCCTCCGAATTTGCCGAATCCCTGGGCGTGCAGTTCGTGGTCACGGGGGTGATTCGTGACATGAGTGTAAGCAATCATTTTCTCGGCACCAAAATACGTCATTTGGAACTGGACTTGTTTATTCATGACGGTATTTCCGGCGCCTCGGTGGCGCGGCACCGGGTCAGCGAGACGATGGAAGAGCATGTTTTGACCGACTTGCATCCCGCCGATAGCGTGGTGATGAGTGAAAAGTTTTTTGCCTCGCCTTTCGGCCGGAAAGTGGATCAGATGCTGGACAGAATGGTGGGGTTGATCGTCAGTGATGTCGGTTCGCAGCCCTTTACCGCGCGAGTGATCCGCGCCGAGGGCAACAGGGTTTATTTTGATGCCGGTGGGCTGGCCAATATTCGTGTGGGCGACGTGCTGAATACCTACAAGCTCAGCGAAGTGCCGGTGAAGGATTACCCCGGTCAGCGTGCGCTGGGCTATACGGAGAACCCGTCCACGAACCTTATAGTGACCCAGGTGCAGCGTTTGTTTTCAGTGGGAGAACTGGCCGAGGACATCACTCGCCTGGCGCCTGGCGACGTGATTCGCTTCGAGCCCTGATCCGTCAGGACTTAAGGATAGAAAGGATCTTACCGGCGATTTCGTACTCGCCTTCGACGCCGTTGGGCTTGCTGCGTAGTACCTCGATATCGGCATCGAAGGGTGATACTACGGAATACTCTGGCGTGATGTTAATGCTCACCTGTGTACCGGTGGGGATGGGCTGATCGGTGTGAAACAGCACCCCCGTGGCGCTGAGGTTGATACAGGTGCCATGGCCCGTTTGCCCGGATTCTCTGACGTGAAAGTGCAGCGGATGATCTGCGGTCATGCGGATGAAGTCGCGTTTTTCGTCAAAATTGATCATTGGGTATCCTCCCTGAATGGCTGAGTCTTTTGTTACCAGAACGACAGGGGCGGCGCAAGGGCTCCGGCATCGACACACCCGAGAGATGCGGATCCCCGCCCAGTGAGCCAGTGAGAAAGCACTGGCCAAGCAGAGCGCGGAGTTCACTCGCCAGTTTGTGCTTGATTCAGGCGGGGCATGGGCGGGCTTATGATGGTGGCGTTAGGCGGAGTTGGCGCGAATAACTGGTGTCAGTAGTATCTTTATATTGTCGGAATAATTTACAAATAAGTCTTTCTACAATGCCGTGAAAATTCATAAATGCATAATATATAACCAATAATAAATATTGGTACTATTCTTGCGTTTGAAATATAGTGGCTGTTTACAACTAAAGCATTTTCGATGTTAAACGATATTTGTGTTATGTGTTATATTCCGTGTGTGCAGCTTGGATAGTGGTACGTAGTGGTTTGGCCATAGGGATATTTTACTTTGAAGACGTATGAACTGAAACCCATCAACATGGATACGATTGGCTACTTAACTGACGAGTTTATTTCAAATAAGACCTTGCAAGTTGCCTAGTCAATTATTGCAAAATGCTTACAAGCCCCGCTTTGGCGGGGTTTTTTGTGCCTGAGTGGAATTCAGGAGGAGGGGGGGGCGGTGGATGTGTGACACTGTTGCGGTGACCTTGATGAAGCAGGGGGTAGGCCGATGACAGGGGGTGCGGTATTTTGATTTCCGTATAAATTGAAGGCGTTGGTAGTAATAATGGCGCTCCCTAGGGGATTCGAACCCCTGTTACCGGCGTGAGAGGCCAGTGTCCTAACCACTAGACGAAGGGAGCGGCAAGCGCTTCGGGCAACACGGGAAATTACACATGAATTAAGGGTGTGTTGCGCGAAAAGGATGGTATTATACGCGCCCTTACTGATTGCTCAAGCCATTTTTGTGTAACGGACGACATGTCTTAACAGCACAATAAAACACGAAAAAAGCAAAAACCATATAAAAAACACAATAAAAAATTGAAAACTGATCATCACAACGGAACACCCAGAATCGTTCCCCGCCCCGAACATATCGTTACTCGCGCCAATATTGCCGAGACAGCGCTAAAGGTTCTTTACCGTCTCCGGGCCGCGGGTTTTGAAAGCTATCTCGTGGGTGGTGGCGTGCGCGACCTGTTGCTTGGCCGTGAGCCCAAGGATTTCGACATCGCCACCGATGCGCATCCGGACGAGGTGCGCGCCTTGTTCCGCAATTGCCGCCTCATCGGCCGCCGCTTCCGCCTCGCACATGTGCACTTTGGCCGTGAGATCATCGAGGTGGCGACCTTTCGCGGCAGCCATGATGGTGCGGGTGAAGGCGCTGCCGGGGACGGTATGATCCTGCGCGACAATGTCTACGGCACCCTGGAAGAGGACGCCTGGCGGCGTGACTTCAGCATCAACTCCCTCTATTACGATATCCGCGACTTTTCCGTGGTGGATTTTACCGGTGGGCTGGACGATCTCGAGGCCGGTCTGCTGCGCGTCATCGGTGATGCCGGGCAGCGTTACCGTGAAGACCCGGTGCGTATGTTGCGGGCGATACGCTTTGCCGCCAAGCTGGGTTTCCGTATCCACCCGGGCAGCGAGACGCCTATTTTCGAACTGGGGGAGACACTGGAGGCGGTGCCATCGGCGCGCCTGTACGAGGAAATACTCAAGCTGTTTCTCTCCGGGCATGGCGTGGCCAGTTTTGAGCTGTTGCGTCACTACGACCTGTTCCGCCATCTGTTTCCCATGACCGAGGCCTGTCTGGCGCAGGAGGCGAATGGTTTTCCGCAGCAGATGGTGTTGCGTGGCCTGGAAAACACCGACGCCCGCGTTGCCGAGGGCAAGCCGGTAACGCCGGCCTTTCTGTTTGCGGTATTGCTGTGGGAACCGGTGCGGATTCGCGCCGAGGCTTTACAGGCTGAAGGCATGAGCGAGATCCAGGCCCTGCAGTCGGCCGGCGAAACGATCATTGTTCTGTCCGTCCGCCATGTCGCCCTGCCCAAGCGCTTCAGTCTACAGACCCGCGAAATCTGGATAATGCAGGCGCGCCTGCCACGCCGCAACGGCAAGCGCGCTGCGCGTCTGCTGGGGATGCCGCGCTTTCGCGCCGCCTACGACTTCCTGCTGCTGCGTGCCGAAAGTGGTGACGAAGCGTTACAGGAATTGGCACAGTGGTGGACAGATTTTCAGGCCGTCGACGAGGAATCTCGCGCCGCCTTGAGCCGCAATGCGTCTACCGACAGTGGCGACGGCAGTGGCAAAAAGCGCCGCCGTCGGCGGCGACGAAGCAAGAAGCCCGCTGCTCCGGAATAGGCGAGTGGTTTTTCAAACGTGTCAGAATCACTCGTGGTAACGGCATACATCGGCCTCGGCAGCAATCTGGCCGATCCGCAGGCCCGGCTGCGGTGTGCCTTCACTGAATTGGCGCAGCTGCCGCAAAGCCAGCTGCTGGCGCAGTCCTCCCTGTATCGCAGCGCGCCCCTGGGGCCGCAGGATCAGCCCGATTATCTCAATGCCGTGGCGGCGCTGGAAACGGCATTGTCGCCGTTGGCTCTGTTGGCGGGCTTGCAGGCCGTGGAGACCGCCCAGCAGCGTGTGCGCGGTGAACGCTGGGGGCCGCGCACACTGGATCTCGACTTGCTACTGTATGCTGACCGAACCATCGACCTGCCCACGTTAACGGTGCCTCACCGGGGGCTGTATGAACGCAACTTCGTCCTGTATCCTCTGGCCGAGATAGCACCCGGGTTGGTCATTCCCGGCGTCGGCGTGCTGGACGAGCTGTTGGCCCGGTGCGAGCGCGGGTCGCTGGTCGTCATCGAAAAAGCCAGTCGGATACGAACTGACTAATACCTGAACCCTCGGATTCAAGTAATAAGGCACGTCGATCAATCGTGGTGTCGCGTCCTCTGTGCAAGCTGACAAACAACGCCCATCGAGGCTGCGGGCCGCAAGCGATTGATAGATGTGCCCTGATTCGGATTTACATGCCATGAACAGCGCAGACATTCCCCACCATATCGTCATCGAAGGCCCTATCGGGGTTGGCAAGACCAGCCTCGCCCGGCGGCTCGCCGAGGATTATGAAGGTGAGCTGTTGCTGGAGGGCGCGGAGGAAAATCCTTTCCTCGAACGCTTCTACAAGAACCCGCGCCATGCAGCCTTGCCGACACAGTTGTTCTTTCTTTTTCAGCGCGCCCAGCAGATGCAGGCGTTGCGTCAGAATGACCTTTTCGCCCCCGTGCGTGTGGCCGACTTCCTGCTCGAAAAGGATCGCCTGTTCGCACAGTTGAACCTGGACGACGATGAGCTGCGTCTCTATGAACAGGTCTATGCCAGCCTCACCCTCGACGCCCCGCGTCCGGATCTGGTGATCTACCTGCAGGCGCCGGTAGAGGTGTTGCTGGATAGGGTGCGGAAGCGTGGCCGCGCCTTCGAGCGTTTCATCGAGAGTAACTATCTGCAACGCCTGGTAGAGGCCTACACGCGTTTTTTCCATTACTACAGCGAGAGTCCGCTGCTAATCGTCAATGCCGCTGAAATTGACCTGGTCAACAACACGGGTGACTATCAGCGTCTGCTGGAACGCCTGGGTCAGGTGCGCAGCGGCCGCCACTACTTCAACCCCGGTTCCTTTGCGTTCTGAGGAGTTCTGAATATGCATCGTATCACCACTACGCGACTGAAAAAGATGAAACAGGCGGGCGAGAAAATCGCCTGTCTGACCGCCTATGACGCCAGTTTTGCACACATTCTGGACGCCGCCGGGGTGGAGATTCTGCTGGTGGGCGATTCCCTGGGAATGGTGATCCAAGGGCAGGAAACCACCCTGCCGGTGAGTCTTGACGAGATGATCTACCATACCCGTGCGGTGCGCACCGGCAGCGAAAAGGCCCTGCTGATGGTGGACATGCCTTTCATGGCCGATGCCACGCCCGCCCAGGCCCTGCACAGCGCCGCTCGTCTGATGAAGGAAGGTGGCGCGCAGATGGTCAAACTGGAAGGCGGCAGCGTCCTGCTGGAAACCGTAAAGGCCCTGGCTGCGCGCGGTATTCCGGTGTGTTCGCACCTGGGTCTGTTGCCGCAGTCGGTGCACAAGCAGGGCGGTTACCGGGTGCAGGGCCGTGACGAGGCTTCTGCCCTGGAGATGATTGGCGACGCTCGCGCCATGCAGGCCGCCGGTGCCGACATGCTGTTATTGGAATGTGTGCCCGCAACACTGGCCGCCGAGATCACCCGTGCCGTGGAGATTCCGGTGATCGGCATCGGCGCCGGGCCGGACGTGGATGCGCAGGTGCTGGTGTTATACGACATGCTGGGCATCACGCCGGGTAAACGGCCCAGCTTCAGTCATGATTTTCTCGCCGACAGCGGCGACATCCCCGCCGCCGTGGCCGCCTATGTGCAGGCCGTCAAGGGCGGTGGTTTTCCCACTGCTGTCCACAGTTTCTAATTATCTCAAAGAAAGAATGTATAAGCCGTGGAAGCCAATTGAGCGGATGCTATACACGCACCCATCGATCGATTGGCGTGTAGAAAGTCGTTCTGTGACCGTGTCATGGGCAGAATGGTTTAATAACACATGCCGGTTTGAGATGGAGATAACATTTAAGGAAGGTATTGCAGGGATATTTTGTTTTGATGAGTCAACGTATCAAACGACAAATGCCCAATGTTTGCCTACTGACAATGAGATGGACGGTACAGGTTTTTCGTCAATCCCATGGCCTGCTTGGAAATCAACATTGAATTATAGGAAGCCCATCTATGGGGAACTGGGTGAACTGATTTATAGCGATGTTTTTTCATATTTTTTTGTTGGCGGTGAAACCGTGCTTCTCATCGATATCGCGGATTCCGAGGCAATTGTCGATGTTAAAAAAGCTTGACAGAATAAGGCGCTGGAGGCAAAAAAAACCATTCTGCAGCCAGTGGTTTGCGAACTCATGTTGATGATCGAGCGTATCGCTGACTTGCGCCGGCAGGTCAGCCTGTGGCGACAAGCCGGTGAACGCATCGCCCTGGTGCCGACCATGGGCAATCTGCACGCCGGCCACCTGCAACTGGTCGACGCGGCGCGAGGGCCGGCGGATCGTGTGGTGGTCAGTATTTTTGTCAATCCCATGCAGTTCAGCGATGCCGGTGGTGGCGATTTCGAGCACTATCCGCGCACCTTCGAGAGCGACCGGAAGAAACTGGTGGAGAATGGGGTGGATCTGCTGTTTTTTCCCGCGCAGGAAGAAATGTACCCAGCGGGTTTTAAGGACGTGACGCAGGTGCAGGTGCCGGGTATCTCCGACATCCTCTGCGGTGAGTTTCGGCCCCGTCACTTCGTCGGTGTGGCCACGGTGGTGGCCAAGTTCTTCAACATGGTGCAGCCGGATGTGGCGGTGTTCGGTGAAAAGGATTACCAGCAATTGCTGGTGATTCGCCGCTTCACCGGGGAATTGTGTTTTCCCGTCGAGATCATCGGCGTCGCCACTGTGCGCGAGGCCGATGGTCTGGCCATGAGTTCACGCAATCAGTACCTCAGTGTGGAAGAGCGGCGGCGGGCCGCCGCCTTGTACCGGGTATTGCAGGCCGCGAGTGAGCGGCTGGCATCCGGCGAGACGGACATTGCCGCCATTGAATCGGCGGCCATAGCCTGCCTGAAGGACGCCGGTTTCCGTCCGGAATACTTCACCGTGCGCCGTGCCTATGATTTGCAGCCTGCCGCGATGGACGATGCGGAACTGGTCATCCTTGCCGCCGCCTGGCTGGGCGAGGCGCGCCTGATCGATAATCTCCCGTTACGGCGCCAGTGTACCGTTCCGGTATGATTCCCTCACGCATTCATTGTTTCCGTTGTCTGCCATAGGTGGCACAAGCCAAGGTGAACAAGGTGTGGCACATGCGGTTATAGGAACGCAGTGTGGTGTAGATGGCAATCAGGAACAGCGCTATGGACACCAGTATGGCGACCCATTCCGAGCCATGCAGGCCAAACACCAGAATTTCGACACTCAACACCCAAAAGGTAATACCGATGGCGCGTGCGGTGCGCCACAGGTGCACATGGTCGCTGAGTGCTTCCGGCGAGCCGTTGTCGCCGAAGACATGGATATAGGAAAACAGGAAAGACTGCATTCGCGTACAACAGCCGGTGAGTCGAAGGCGCTTGAGGCCCTGGCGGGCGGAAACGAAAATATTGGCGCCGAATTCCTTGTGCAATCTGAGGTAGTCGTCATGAACGGCGCCGGGACATGCATTGACCATCTTATCCAGCCAGTCGTGGTTTTTTTCCAGGTGACGATTGAGGTAGATGTCTTCGAAGAGGAAGAAGTAGGAGCCGAGCAGGTTCAGTATCAGACCGGTGACGAAGATGCCGATGAGGCCAAAGGCCGTGAGCAGTGAGCCGGCGACGTCCTTGAAGGTCTGTGGCAGGGCCTCGGTGAGGGTTTGATAGTGGTTGAGTGATGTGATCCAGCCCGGCGCCAGCTGCTGCAATTCCATGTCGTGTACAAGGGCGAAATAGATGATCTGCGCAATCCAGAAAAATGCGCCCGTCATGCCGAATTCGCTGAAGCGGGAACTGATGTTCATGCCGTACTCCGCAAGGAGAGGAGATTAACGGAAAAAAAATCCGTAGATACCGCCGACGACAAAGCCAATGGCGGTGCCTGGGCCCGGCCAGACCGAGCCGATGGCTGCCCCGGCCGTCGCAGCGACGGCTGCTTTTTCCAGTGGGCTGCTCTCGATCTCTTCAAATATACTGTCCTGACTTGTGGCGGCAAGCCTGGTTTCTGCCAACACGTTTTCTTCTGCGGATTTTATCGGCCCAGCATGGCTGATCAGAGGCGTCGTGACGCTGAGCAGTACCGCTAGGGCAATGACTTTCCTGTTCATTGTGTATTTCCTTGAAAATGCGATGAGATAGCGGGGCTGCAAGGTTGTGCAGAGTGGTTACCGGCTCCTCTCTCCGGTAAATACCCCGAGTCTCGGAGTCTAACAAATTTTCGGCGTCACAATGAGATGAAAAAATACCACTGCCGCTGGTATCGTTGGCCAGTATTTCTTCAAGGGGAAAGGCATGGGTGAGTGCGCCAGGATCCCATGTCTTCCCGGATTTCCATATCCTGGCGCCATCGTGCGCAGGGCGTACGCGGCGGGCTGTCAAATACCGTAGCCTGCTGGAAAGTGGCGTAGCGCAAAAAGGCCGTGCCACCATCGAGCAGGCCTTGGCCAATGCGCAACGGTCGTTATTCGTGGTTTTTGAACCGACACTAGTGTGGTGTAACGTATAAAGTGTACCTATCAGCGTGGTGGGAAGCCGTTAGCTGCAAGGCGCGTCTCGCCGGGAATGGCGTGCCCTTTTCAAGAG
>DRKN01000023.1 GCA_011051755.1 Gammaproteobacteria bacterium | reverse complement strand
GTAGAGTCGACACCGACAGGGAATGTCGCCAGCGGATAAGGAGCGTTCGCACAGGTTCCCGTAAGGCCCCATTGGCAAGGATGCCGGTGGGGCCTTGTCATGTGCGGGAATCGGGTGTCAAGGGGGTGGATACGTTGGCGCTTACCGACCAACAGCTCGGCGATGGCGGCGTTGAGTTCGGCCAGCGAGAAGAAGGTGCGATGCCGCAGGCGGGCCAGGATCCAGCGCTCGACGAGCTGTACCGCCACCTCGACCTTCGCCTTGTCCTTGGGCTTGTAGGGCCGCGCTGGCAGCACGACGGTACCGTAGTGGGCCGCCATCTCGGCGTAGGTGGCGTTGATCTCTGGCGCATAGCGACTGGCACGGGTGACAGCGGCCTTCAGGTTGTCCGGGACCAGCAGCTCCGGCACGCCACCGAAGAAGCGCAACATGCGCTGGTTCGAGCCGATCCAGTCGGGCAGCGATTGGGGCCAGGTGGCCTCGGCGTAGGTGTAGCTCGAAGCACCGAGCACCCCGACAAAGACCTGGGCATTACGGATCTCGCCGGTGTGGCGATCGACGATGGGCACGGTCGGGCCGCAGTAGTCGATGAAGGCCTTCTCGCCGGCCCGGTGCTGCTGGCGCATGCTGCGCTTCTGGCGATCTCGCCATTCGCGGTAGTAGTGACAGAACTGCGTGTAGCGATAGGCCCGCTCACCGTGGCGGGCGACATACTCGGCCCACAGCAGTTGCAGGGTCACCCCCTTGCACTTGAGTTCCTGATGGATCTCGAACCCGTCCGGCTGGACGAAGCGACCCGGTTTCGCGGAAGCCGGAAACAACAGGGCCTCGAGCGCCACCTCATCCACCCCCTCGGGCAAGGGCCAGGTGATGCCCTTGGTGCCTGGGTCAGGCTGACATACTTGCTGACCACGCCCTTGGAAAGCCCACAGGCACGGGCGATCTTCTCATGGCTGAGCTTGGCCTCGTACTTGAGGCGCAGTACTTCGATGATCTGCTTCATTGGAATCCTCGCTGCCGGCATTTCCCGTCTCCTTCAGGCAAAAGGCGACGGTTGTGCCGGATAAAGTGAAAAAATTCCAGTGAGTTGGGTGAGATTACGGGGATCGTAACTGGGGTTTTCGACATCGTGACCGCTGATTTCGGAAATCCCCCCGAAATCGGTTACGATAAAACGAAATCCCCGGTCACGTTGCTCCGAAATGGCTGGTCACGTTCGACCGAAATGCGTGGCCACGATGGGCCGAAATACGCACCGGTTGCGCCCGCATCCGCGGATGCTGCGGATTTATCTGTATCGGGATCCGGTGGACTTCCGCAAGAGTTTCCGAGGCCTGGCTGTGATCGTCGAGCAGGAGCTGGGCCACAACCCCTTCGAGGGGGCGTTGTACGCCTTCACCAACCGGCGGCGGGACAAGATCAAGCTCTTGTATTGGGAAGACAACGGGTTCGTACTCTATTACAAGCGCCTGGCCGAGGAGAAGTTTCACTGGCCGGGTGGTGAGGAGGAACTGGTTTCGCTGACGGGGCAGCAGATCAACTGGCTCCTCGATGGCTATGACATCGGGGCCATGAAAGGGCATAAAAAGCTGCATTACGAGGCCACTTTCTGATGCGATAAGCAGTTGAAAATGATAGAATACATCGCATGAAACCGGTGCTGGACACTTCACGGAATCCCTCTGCTCCAGCATCATTCCCCGCAGCGGATCTGCTGTGGATTCTCGAAGAGAAAGACCGTCTTCTAGAGCAACAGCAAGCCCTCAACGCCGAATTGCGCAAACAGATCCAGCTGCTGGAAGAACAGCTGCGTCTGGCGCGGCTGCGCCGTTTTGGTTCCAGCAGCGAGAAGCTGCCCTTCCAGGGTGATCTGTTCGACGAAGCCGAGCTGGAAGTCTCCCTCGAAGAGGTGGAAAAGGAACTGGCCGAAGCCGAGGCGGAACCGAAAAAGCCGCGCAAACGGCGCACCAAGGCGGATGGCTTCGACGAGAACCTGCCACGCATCCAGGTGCGGCTGACCCTGGGCGAAGAAGAAAAGACCGGGGCCAATAAGACCTTCTTCAGCAAGGTCAAGGAAGAGCTGGACATCATCCCGGCCCAGGCGCGGGTGATCGAATACTGGCAGGAGAAAGCCGTGTTCGAGCAAGAGGACGGCACGCAGCAGGTGCACGCCGCCGCCCGTCCGGCCCACCCCCTGGGCAAGTGCCTGGCCAGCGTGCAGCTGCTGGCCTGGATCCTGGTGGCCAAGTACGCCATTGAGGATGGGGGGCGCTCTCAGCTTAATCTACGCGTTATTCAGTGTCCGGCAGCGGCTCACCCCGGCTGAAACACTGCCATTGCCCATCGTGCAGCAGCTCCAGTGGACGATATTCCTGCTTGTAGTGCATTTTCGCACTGGCGCCGACCCAGTAGCCCAGGTACAGGTAATTCAGTCCTCGGCGTTGCGCTTCGCCAATGGCCCACAGCACACTGTGGCGTCCCGGGCTGTGAGCGGCAAAGGCGGGATCAAAAAAGGTGTATACCGCCGACAGGCCCTGGGGCAGTACGTCCAGCACACTCACTGCCATCAGCTGATTCTGGTGGTGGAATTCCGTGAACAGGGTCTCTGACCAGGGGCTGTTGAGAAAATCCATGTAACGCCCGGGACTCGGATCGTCCATGCTGCCACCGGGGTGGCGGCTGGCCATGTAGTGTCGGTAAAGGGCGAAGTGTTCTTCGTTGAAGGCGGCGGGTTGTAGTGTGGCCTGCATACCCTGGTTGGCTTTCAGAGTACGGCGCTGGGCACGGTTTGGCTGAAATGTGTGCACAGGAATACGCATCGGCATACAGGCTTGGCATTGTGGGCAGTGTGGCCGGTAGATGTGGTTGCCGCTACGCCGAAAGCCGAAGTCCGCCAGATGGCTGTAGAGGGCTGTGTCCAGGGGGGCATCGGGATTCATGAATAGGTTTACTGTGTTGCGACCGGCCAGGTAGCCGCAGGGGTGAGGGCGGCTGGCGAAGAAAGTCAGCTGTTCCAGGCGGGGGTTGGCGGTCATTTTTCAGGACTCAGAATTATCCAGCGGCCGCTGTGGCCGGCTCGGGGGCACCAGTGATCCAGCAACTGACGGAAGTGTTCGCGATCGATGGTTTCTGCGCCCAGGCTTTCGAGGTGTGCTGAATGAACCTGGCAGTCCACCAGTGCATAGCCCCATTGTTCGAGTTGGCGCACCAACTGCACGAAGGCGACCTTGGAGGCATCGTGGACGCGGCTGAACATGGATTCGCCAAAGAACACCTTACCGATACCGATGCCGTAAAGACCGCCCACCAGCTTGCCGTCGAGCCAGCATTCCACTGCATGGGCGTGGCCCAATTCGAACAAATGCCGGTAGGCCTGTTGCATCTCGGCGGTAATCCAGGTTCCGCTATTGGCGTTATCGCGTGGCGCGCTACAGGCCTCTATGACCTGGCCAAAGGCCGTGTCGGTCGTGATCTTGAAGTGTTGTTGACGCAGGGTCTTGCGCAGGCTGCGGGAGACGTGGAGTTTATGTGGAAACAGTACCGCGCGCGGATTGGGAGACCACCACAGAATCGGCTGGCCGTGGTTGTACCAGGGAAAGATGCCGTGCCGATAGGCGACCAGTAGGCGCTCCGGGCTGAGATCGCCTCCCACCGACAGCAGGCCGTCCGGTTCGTCCAGCGCCAGAGAGATATCGGGGAACGTATAGCGGGTGTCCTGAGGATCAATCCAAAAGGGGGCGAGTCCGCGCATGTATCCGTTCCTGCAGTGTCAGATAGTTGATCATCGGTTCTAGCAAATCAATAGTTTCGCTTAAATGGCGTGTGTTCGCCAAGTGTCTCGATGTAGTCCTGTATGCCGCAGGTTTCGTGGTGCAGGAAATCGGCAATGGCGCTGCGGAATTCTGGGTGAGCGATCCAATGTGCGGACCAGGTCGCGGTGGGCAGAAAGCCGCGGCTGATTTTGTGTTCACCCTGGGCACCGGGGTCAAAACGTTGCAGGCCGTGACGGATGCAGTAGTCCAGTCCCTGGTAGTAACACAGCTCAAAATGCAGCTTGTCGAAATGTTTGTCGCAGCCCCAGTGGCGGCCGTACAGGTTGTGCTTGTCACGCAGGCAGATGGCGCTGGCCACCGGGCGGCCCTCCTGTTCGGCGAGAAAGATCACCACCTGTCCCGGCAGACGTTGGCTGATGTCACGGAAAAATGCCAGTGACAGGGTGGCGTAGCCGCTGAGACGAGCAAAGGTGGCGGCATAGTGACGATGCACGATCCGCCACTGTGTCTCACTCAGCTGTTCGCCGTAATACTGGCGTATGCTGAGGCCGGATTCCTGCACCCGGCGCCGCTCACGGCGGATGTTCTTGCGCTTGGCCGAGGTGAAGTGGTCGAGGTAATGCGCGAAGTCGGCGTAGCCCTGATTGTGCCAATGGAATTGACAGCCAGTGCGGATCAGCAGTCCCTGCGCCGCCAGCGCGTCGCGGTCGCGCAGGCCGGGGAACAGCCAGTGCAGGGAAGAGACACTCAGCCTGCGGGCATGGTTAATGGCGGCCTCGATGAGTGCGTGGACGATGACCTCGCGATCAACATCCGTTGCAATCAGCAGGCGCGCGCCAGTGGTCGGGGTGTACGGCACCGCCGCTACCAGTTTGGGATAATAGGCCAGACCGCTGCGCTGGTAGGCCTCGGCCCAGTCCCCGTCGAACACCAGTTCGCCGTAGCTGTTGGTCTTCAGATACTGCGGGGTGGCCGCCACCAGCCGCTCACCATCGTGTAGCAGCAGGTGCCGGGGCAGCCAGCCCCAGTGCTTGCCGACGCAGTCGTGGCGCTCCAGCGCGTCGAGAAAGGCGTGGCTGAGAAAGGGCTGTCCGGCGCCTTCCAGGGCATCCCAGTCCTCGCTACAGACTTCGGAAATATTACTGATAATGGTGCTGCGCAGCTGCATATCTGCGCACTCTACACGATTGGCACAAGTTGGAAAGCATACTTCTTGGGTAGGGTGGGGTTGAGGAAATATGGCAGAATTGGTGCTGGGTATCGGCGACATCCTGCAACGGCTGTTTCTCGGTGGAGACAGTGAGACACGCTGGTACATCAAGGTGATCGGCTATCAGGAAGACCGCAGTCTGTTGGTTACGACACCGCAGTCACACGGCAAACTTTCACCTGAACCCTCGGATTCAGGTGAAAGTTAAGCCTGACGTCCTGCTTATTGTCGGTTGGTGGTGACGCAGAAATCCCAACATTAATCCCAACATTGTTCTCCGCAGTCACTATCACCACCTCCACCACCACCACCGGACAGGTCATAAAGCCAGACGAAAAAGGTGCGGGTGGTGGTGCCATACTGATTGGTGAATTCAACGGTGATCAAATAGGTGCCCGCACCGGCGACCGCAAAAATATCTTGCGTCAGATCGAGGGCGGTGGCCCCTACGCTTGCAACATCCGGGTCTGTCGCGAATGGCGTCTTGCCACTGCCATCGAGCTGGGAATAGAAAAGGGTAATGCTGTCGGCACCTTCCACGTCCCAGGATAGGGTTGCGGTCTGCACGGTTTCAGCGTCTGATTTGGAGACATTGAATTGATGAAGAATCGGTTCGGGTGTCGCATCGTAGGTCAGGTTTTTCACTTGTGTGACCGTATTGTCTTCATCCGTTGCGGTGAGTGTGAACGGGTATTGCGCGGCATGATTTCCGTTCAGCTCCATGGGGAACTGGGTCGAGCCCGTTGCACTGCCCAGTGTGTATTGGACGGATCTGCTGGATCGAGTTCCAAGATAAAATAGGGTTTTACCCGGCCGGTGAATGAGAAGATGACCGGGGATTCGGGGCCCGTGAAATCCAGTACCAGAGAACCGGCTTCACCATCACAACGATCGATGGTGCTCGCTCTGTAAAGGCCGTCGGATGCCCGGGCCGTGGACTCAAGGTATACGTCGACGCCACGGGGCATGGTGACGGTGGTTCCACTGTCGAGGAAGGTGGTGGAACCTGAACGGGGGCGGTCGTTTTGGGTACGGGCAAACAAGCCAACCTCGGCGTCATCCGGCAGGCCCGACGGGGTAATTGTCAGATCACACAATTGCGGTGCGATATCGTGGTTCCACCAGGAAAAATGTGTGACGGTCGCCTGTAAGGCCATGCCGGTTGGGGCGTCGATAGACGCAACGACGGTGCCCACATTTTCCTGCACCCACTGACCGCTGGTTTCATTCAGATACCACAAGGCGCCAGTGTCACCGATCTGGATGGGTGTGCCGTCCGGGTGGTTGGCGATAAAAACCGGAATTTCAATGGTGGCGGACTGGCCATCAGCCAGATTCAGCTCATTGCCATTTTGCGAAAACTGATATTCCACGGTGCCGTAGGACATGATCACCGGCGCGGCATTGCCATCGATGTCAGTGCCGGCGAAGGCGCCGGGGAACACGCCCAACTCGTCGTCATCGGACACATCGACCGGCGTAATGCTGAGCTGGACAGCGCCCGTCACCGGGTTACCACTGGCATCGACCAGCGCACCGGCCGCCAGACTGACCGCGGCGCCGGAGATGCCGCTGATGTCGATGGCCGCATCGGCATTGACGGTGACGGGGGTATTTCTCTTGCCCAGGGTGGCGGAAAAATCTGCGCGGCCATTGTTGATTTCGAGCATAACGGTCTGTGCCGCATAAGCGGATTTTCTCAGGCGGATGCTGCTGGCCTTGTCTGCCTCGACGGAAAAGCTGACAACGCCGGTGCTGTCGGAAGTGGCGAGAATGCCGTCGGCGTTATAGACCTCGACATTCTCCAGAACCATACGCTCAGGGGTGCGCACCAGGCCCGAGACGCTCACCTTGTCTGCCGTCGGCTTGTCGGCTTCTGAATTGCTGCTAGAACAGCCGGCGACAAGGCCTGCTAAAAATATTTGCCGACCCTGCCGGGTATGATGCGGGTGCGCTTGGTCGGTCAGTTGGAAGCGGCCAATATCACCCTGGAATGGGCGGTCACCGAATTGCCGGAAATGAAAAATATGAGTCCCGGGCGCTGCCTGCACATCATGCGCATCGTGCAGGAGTCGATTGCCAACAGCGTCAAGCATGCCCAGTCGGAAAAAATAATGCTGGCCACGGGGGTGATTGGCGCGAAAAACAGGCAGGTGTATGTCGATATGGCCGATTATGGCGTCGGCATCATCGACGGCCCGGATGCGGTGAGTCTGCAAGGGCGGGGCATTAAAAATATGCAGTACCGGGCGGAACAGCTGGGAGCGACGCTCAATATTGATTCCGCCGCAGGGGGAACGCGGATTCGCTTGTTGATGGATGTCGAGTAAATAGCCTGCCCGGTTTGCGGTATGTTCATGCGGTCGGGTACCTCGAACAGAAGGACGAAATGCACAGTATTCTGTATTGGTATGACAAACGCCGCATCCCAATAAGGGATGCGGCGTTTGTGTCGTCCCGTTAGCCTCTTCGGCGGAGTTTAGTACTCCGTCCAGACGCTACGCATTGTTCAATGCTGGTTCGCAGCAGCAAAAGTAGGCGCTTTTCTACTTTTGGTCGGCGAGCGGAGGGGAATTCATCCCTCGGAGATTAAAGTAACCGAGTAGAACACCCCCTAGTCTTTCAGTCGCCGACTATTCCTGGTTATCCAGATAACGCTCCGCATCCAGCGCCGCCATACAACCGGAGCCGGCCGAGGTGATGGCCTGACGATAGATGTGGTCGGCGACGTCCCCGGCGGCGAATACACCGCTGATGCTGGTCTGCGTGGCATTGCCCTGCGAGCCGCCCTGCACGCTCAGATAGCCGTGCTCCATGTCCAGTTGTCCGCTGAACAGGTCGGTGTTGGGCTTGTGGCCAATGGCGATGAAGACGCCGTCTACCTTGATCTCTTTGCTGCCGCCGTCCTCCGTGCTCTTGATGCGTAGACCGGTGACACCCATGTTGTCGCCCAGCACTTCGTCCAGTTGGTGATTCCATTCGATGCTGATGTTGCCGTTGTTGGCCTTTTCGATGAGTTGATCGGAGAGAATCTTTTCGGATTTGAACTTGTTGCGGCGATGCACTACGGTGACATGGGAGGCGATGTTGGCCAGGTACAGGGCTTCTTCCACCGCCGTATTGCCGCCGCCGATCACCGCTACTGGCTTACCCTTGTAGAAAAAACCATCGCAGGTGGCGCAAGCGGAGACGCCGCGGCCCTTGAAGACCTCTTCCGACTCCAGCCCCAGGTACATGGCCGAGGCGCCAGTGGCGATGATCAGCGCGTCGCAGGTGTAGATGCCGTTGTCACCCGTTAGTTTGAAGGGGCGTTCCGTCAGCTCGGCCTTGTTGATGTGATCGAAAATGATGTCGGTGTTGAAACGCTCGGCATGCTTGCGCATGCGCTCCATCAGCTCCGGGCCCTGCACACCCTCGACATCGCCGGGCCAGTTGTCCACCTCGGTGGTGGTGGTGAGCTGGCCACCCTGTTCCATGCCGGTAATCAGCACCGGCTTGAGATTGGCGCGGGCGGCATAGACGGCAGCGGTGTAGCCGGCGGGGCCGGAGCCGAGGATCAGCAGTTTGCAGTGTTTGGTTTCGCTCATGGGTAGGTTCCTGAGGGTATGAAATGGGGGGCAGGGATGGAGGGTAATATTACGGAAAGCGCCCGCTTAAATCACCCCCCCATCATGCATGTGGGAAGTTTGAAATGACAAAAGAGACCCGTGCGGGAAAAAATGCCACACTCAATAGACCGGTAAAAAATAGGATATTTGGCAAATGGATTCATCCACGCCCAGAACCCATCACCATGACCCGGCCCTCAGTTACACCTGGGGCCTGTATCGCAGTTTCGCTGCCACGGCGCGGCGGCAGAAGGCCGCTCTGACCCGCTGGCGCTGGTGGATGTTGCTGCTCACCTTACTGGGCGCCGTTTTCGGCACTCTCTGCCAGCAGTCCATCGACTGGCAACCCGCCTGGTTGACGCAGTTGTTTGGCGGCCTCAGTGCCGTCACCATCGGCTTCGCCGCCTTTTTCGGCAAGGAGTTTCTCAATCCGGACATCGAACGCCGCTGGGTGCGCGCACGTTCCGTGGCGGAAGCACTGAAGTCGGAGGTCTATCGTTACCTGACCCAAGTGCCACCCTACCAGGGTGATGAAGCGGGGAAAGACTTGCTGGATCGGGTGCAATTGCTGGAGGACGATAACTCGGATTTGATGGTGTTGCCCCTGTCCGCGGACGAGAAGTGCAAGCATCTACCGCAGGGCCCGCTCTCTGTCGATACCTATGTCCAGCAACGGGTCAGGGAGCAGATGGAGCACTATTACACCCCCATGGCTGCCAAACACCTGAGCACCCTGAGACAAGGCAACCGCTCACGTCTGGTTTTCAGTGGTCTGGCGGTGGCGCTGGGCGCCCTGGGTGGACTGGGGCTTGCCGGGGCCATCTCGGCCTGGGTGGCGGTGCTGGGCGTGGCGGCGACGGCGGTGGCGGCCTATCTCTATGCCGGGCGTCATAGCTATCTGGTGATCAGCTATCAGGCCACCGCCCGGCGTCTCGAAGGCCTGCTGGTTCGCTGGCAGCAATGTGATCAGAGTGAGCAGGCGCGTACCCGTTTCATCGAGGACTGCGAGTCGGCCATCTCGGTGGAAAACAGCGCCTGGATGGCGGAGTGGACGAAGAAGGAGGCGGGGTGAGCGATATTTTTATCAGTTACGCCCGCGAGGATCGGGAGCAGGTTCAGGCCCTGGTGGCGGCGTTAGAGGCTCACGGCTGGTCGGTGTGGTGGGATTCCGCGATTCGCACCGGCGAAAAATTTTCCCAGGTCATCGAGACGGCGCTGGGCAAGGCCCGCTGTGTGATTGTCGTCTGATCCCGGTATTCGGTGGCTTCAGATTGGGTGCTGGCTGAGGCCAGCGAGGCACGCCGGCGCGGAAAACTGGTGCCGGTCACGATCGATGACGCCAAGCCGCCCCTGGTGTTCAGGCAGTTGCAAACGGCGGATTTTACGGGCTGGAGCAGCGAGGACGCTGCCGCACCGTTGCAAGCGCTGGCGCATGACATCGCCAGTCTCATGGCCACTCCCTCGACGCAGCCGGGGTCAGGGAGCACGGCCACGAAACATGTGCACGTATCCTCAAAGGCCGGCCGTCGGTCGGCAAAGCGGCGTGTGCTGCTGGCCGTATTGCTGCTTGTCGGCGGGGGGGGAGGCGGGCTGGCCTATCAGCAACAGAAGGAACAGGCCGAGGTCACTCTGGCGGCCAATCTGCTGCGGGGTGCCGTTGACATCAGACAACAGCTCCTCAAGCAGCATGCAGACGGGCGCGATTACTGGTGGGCCTTTTTGGCAAAAGAAGGGGGCAAGGAGTTGTTGCAGCGTAGTACCCTGCTGGTGGTCGAGGCCATGCGGCGCCGGCCATCGGCGGATGCCGAGAAGGTGTTGCGCGATAACCTGGTTCTGCTCACCCGGCCCATCGCGGAACTGGACTACGAAGGTTTTCATTCTTCCACCCTGGCCATCTCCCCAGATGGAAAATATCTGGCCACCGCTTCGGGTTCCTACAGAGACAACAGTGTCCGCCTGTGGGATGCGGCCACACTGAAAATGCTCGCACGGCTGGAACATGACAGCAGCCTGGAGAGTGTCACCTTCAGTCCGGACGGAAAATATCTGGCATCGACGGGCAGTGATAACACGGCCCGGCTGTGGGCCTTGCCCGATGGCGATGAAGTCTTTCGTGTGCGGCACGAGAACCGGGTGATCACGGCTGCGTTCAGTGCGGATAGCGCCTATCTAGTGTGGTGTAACGTATAAAGTGTACCTATCAGCGTGGTGGGAAGCCGTTAGCTGCAAGGCGCGTCTCGCCGGGAATGGCGTGCCCTTTTCAAGAGACGCAACGCCGCAGATGACGGCTT
>DRKN01000022.1 GCA_011051755.1 Gammaproteobacteria bacterium | reverse complement strand
TTCTGTTGCCATTTCATCACTTTCTTCATGGCTCAGAAGTGCTGGAAAAAACTCCATTACATCTGGGTCTGAGTTGATTTTAAAGAACGGCAAATAATCACTATCTCTCCAGCTCCTTAAAATCAGCCTTTCTGTCGTCATTGGCTCCATCGTTTTTCACACATAACGCCGCAAATCACCGGCACATTGGAGCAACGAGAGGCTTGTGGCATTAGCCACAAACGAGCGTTGCGGAAATGTGTCCGAGTGAATTTGCATTGTTATGAATTTATAATGGCACAATTTTTTATATTTAGATGAAAATACTAATTGCAAGGTTACTTGCCATTCCATACATGGCCAAAAGCCCTAGCGTCATAAACAGACCTCGCATGCCGGTGTTACGCGTAAAATAACTATATGTATAGCCAAGGCGTGCAATAGCAAACCCAATAACCCAAACGTGTATGGCAATATTGGTCGGTGAGGAAATAACAAAGATCAGCGATAAAAGGACATAATACACAACGTTTTCTGTAGTATTATTGTGTGTATCATGCCTTCGTTTAAGCTCGCGAACACCTTCCGCTGACGCTTCATCCTCATTTGCATTATTTGATGCCCATTCTTCAGGAGTTGTGTACATTTTGTATCGGACACGAATCAGCTCCGTTGAAGTCATGATCCATGTGTGATTAATAACTAGCAAAGTGGCTGCTATAACAAGAGAACGAATACCTTCGATAGACGGAAGGGATGCCACATAAGGATTTACCCCAAGAACAAAATAATTAAGAGCTACCCCAATAATCAGGATACCGACCGGATAAAAAAGCACGATACCCATAACGCGACGCTGCTTTTCATCTAATTCATTTTTGTCAGACATATTTGATTGATCCAATATTATTCATAACTTATTAGTATCAAGCACAATCGCCCTATTTCCCCGCAGTATTCAACCAGCAATCAGGCAACAACACTCGATAACCACCTAAGAATAAGCTGATTCGCCTTGATATTCTGATAATGCCCTGTAATTCAGGCATGGGTGCCTGATGTCTTGGGTCGACCCTATTTGTAACCCATCATTGTGTCAATCGGGATATGGAACAAAAAACTGCCGGTGAAAATGAGCGATCCCCCCCCTCGGAATCCAGTGGTTTCAATGACTTCCTGGATGCCGGGTCAAGCCCAGTATGACGATGTGTTGTTTGCGGGGCAGCACTGATTTCATACGGATGGCGCGGGGTGACAAGGAAACAAAAAAGGCGGCACATCGCTGAGCCGCCTTTTACTGTTGATTGCCGCCGATAAAGTCGTGTGTTACTGGGTTGAAAACTCCTCTTTGACAATCTTTGGTGTGACAAAGATGAGCAATTCCTTTTTGGTGTTTTGCTCGAGCGTGGTACGGAACAGTACGCCGACGAAGGGCAAATCACCCAGGAAGGGTATGCCGTCGCGCTGTTCCTTGTTGGTGGTCTCATAAATGCCACCCAACACTACGGTTTCACCGTTGTTCATCAGCACCTGGGTTTCCACCTGCTTGGTGTCGATGCTGGGTACGCCGGCAAAGATCTGACCGACACTGTCCTTGGTGACCTTGAGGTCGAGGATGATACGGTCGTCCGGGGTGATCTGCGGTGTGGCGCGCAGGCTCAGCACGGCCTTTTTGAAGGAAATATTGGTGGCGCCGCTGGAAGAGGCCTGCTGGTAGGGGATTTCCGTACCCTGTTCGATC
The DNA here is from genome assembly GCA_011051755.1 of Gammaproteobacteria bacterium. Lineage (GTDB taxonomy): Bacteria > Pseudomonadota > Gammaproteobacteria > SZUA-152 > SZUA-152 > DRQN01. Next base: position 60,856 of record DRKN01000022.1, on the reverse strand, counting down.
ACGGCCTCCTGCCGATTCGCGGTGATCACGCGCGGATTGGAGACTACTTCACCGCGCCCTTCCTGTTGCAGTGCTGACAGCTCCAGATCCAACAGGGTGTTGGCGCCGAGCAGCGAGAAGGCGATGCGGCCGGCATTGGTGGCCGCGATAGGGAAGTTGACGTTCATTCGTTGGTCGATGCCTGCCGCGCCGGTCGGCACCTCAATGGGGTAAGCGCTGCCTGTGTTCGCCTGGTTTGACATCGCCGAGGCGACCATGACGTCGGTGGCATTCGCCGTGCCCGAGGTCATCAGCAGGTTGTCGCCCGCCTCGCTGACATCTGTCACGCCAAAGCGTACGCCGAGATTTTTGGCGAAATCGTCAGAGGCGATGACGATACGGGACTCGATCAGCACCTGGCGTATGGGGATATCCAGCGAGGTAATCAGGTTGCGGACAGCCTCCAGTCGATCGACGGTATCGGAGATCAGCAGCACATTGGTGCGCTGGTCGATAGCGACTTCGCCACGTTCGGAGAGCAGGCCACCTTTGCTTTTCAACAGGTCTGCGATTTCTGTCGCCTTGGCGTAGTTGATCTGGATAATGTCAGTTTTCAGCGGAGCCAGTTCCTCCACCTGTTTTTGCGCTTCCAGTTCAAGGCGTTCCTGGCCGGCGATTTCCTGGCTGGGGGCGACGAGGATGACGTTACCGGCCTTGCGCATGGCAAGGCCCTTGGTTTTCAGAATAATGTCCAGCGCCTGATCCCAGGGCACGTTTTTCAGACGCAGGGTCAGGCTGCCGCGTACGGAGTCGCTGGTGACCATGTTCAGGCCGGTGAAGTCGGCGATAAGCTGTAGGACGGCGCGCACTTCGATGTCCTGGAAGTTCAGCGACAGTTTTTCACCGGTGTAGCCGAATTCATCTTTTTCCTTGGCGGCCGCTTTTTCCTTGGTAACCTCTTTTACTTCGATGGTGTAGGTGTTGCCGGCATGGTAGGCCAGGTATTCGTAGTCACCGGATGCCGAAATAGCGAGGCGGACACGGCCATCGACCTGGCTGGCGTCGATGTACTGCACCGGCGTGGCGAAATCGATGACGTCGAGGCGTTGCCGCAGGTTTTTGGCCAGACTGCTGTCGGAAAATTCGACGAAGATCTGGCGGCCGGATTCGCCAGTACTGACAGGGATATTCTGGTCGGAGAGGCTGACAATGATACGTCCTTCTCCCTGGGTGCCACGGCGGAAGTCGATGTTTTTGATGTGATGCAGGCTTGCTACGGGGCTTGCCTTTGCCGTGGATCCCCGTGTGGAGGTCGAGCCTGCGGCGGCGCGGCTGCCAGCGATGGTGAGGATGACATCGTTCCCGGAGACCTCGCTTTCAAAGGGAATAAGCTGAACGAGATTGAGGATGACGCGGGTGCGATTGCCGGCCTCGACAGCGGTGACACTTTTAGCGAAGCCGATACCGATGTTTTTATTCTTCCAGTTCAGGCTGCTGGCGGTCTGTGGAAAGTCGAGCACCACCCGGGCTGGGTGATCAATAGTGAAGCTGCCGGGTTTGACGGCGGGGCCATTGAATGTCAGGCGCACCTGCACACTGTCGCCGGGCAGGGAGGTAAAGGTGATGTTATTCAGGCTGAGCAGATTGCTGTTTACCGGTGCGGTGTTCGCCGGTTTTGCCGCAGCTGCCGGTACGGATTTGGCGACAGGTGCGGGCGTGGCTGCACGGTCTGTCGAGTCCGCGGCCAGTGTGATGTAGAGGTTCTTTCCTGCGCTGCGAACGTCATAGTCGACAAGCTTGTCGACATTGATCGTTACGCGGGTGCGGCCGCTGGCCTGCACGGCCTTGATGTCCTTTGCGGCCCCGGTTTCAACGGGTAGCGGCAGGTTCCAGGGGAGGTTGTTGCTCACGCCCGGCAGATCCAGCGAGATACGGGCGGGGTTTTCGCTGGTGAAGTCCTCCGTTTGTGGTACTTCGCCGGAAAGCGCCAGACGTATTTCGACGCGGCTGTCGTCGAGCTTCTTGAAATCAATGAAATCCAGGGTGGTTTCGGCAAGTGCTTGTGCTTGGGCAAAAACGGTCAGGCCAGCCAGTGCGATCCCAGTAAGTAGTTTTTTCATCCATTTTTCCCGCGTCTTGTGAGACTTGTCGCTTGTTGTGCTGATTTTTTTCATGCAGTTGATAATGCCCATATCCAGTGTCCTCGTTGGCATCATTCGCTGACGGTCAGGGTTGTGCGTCTTTCGATCCAGCCGCCGAGCCCATCCGGTACAATTTCTTTCAATTCTACCTCGGTCTCGGTAATCTTGATGACTTCGCCATTGTCCTGGCCCATGTGTTGGCCCGTGGTGGCACGATGCAGGGTGCCATCCGAGGCAATGACCAGTGCCCAGCGACGGCCATTTTTCTCGATGGAGCCTACCATGCGCAGACTGCCCAGGGAGAAGTGCTCCAACGCTTCTCGCTCCCGCTTCAGATCGGGTTGCAGGCCTGTGTTGGGAGCCCTGGCATTTTCTATGGCTTTTTCCGGCGGCTCAAAGGGATCGCGCAACGACGTTTCGTCATAAGTAAATACTTCGTACTCCAGTCGCTCGGGGAGCGGTGGAATACTGCCTTTTTGCCGCTGTTCGATCTCCTGGACATAGGTTTCCAGGTCGCCCGTGTCTTTTCCTCCGCAGCCGCTCAGGCCGATGGCCGACAGAAGGGCGAGTATACACCATCTCTTGGCCGGGGTTGCTCGGCGGCTAGCCTGTTGCTGTGCGCGAGTTGGGGCGTTGTGGCTCATTATCTGCCCTTCCTTTTGCGAGTGTTGCTGGCGGACTTCTCGTCTTCATCGAGATAACGGTAGGTCTTTGCGGTGGCCGACATGCTTAGCTGACCGCTCTTGTCGTCTTTGCCCTTGGCTTTGCGCGTGATGGTGAGGTCATGCAGTGTGACGATGCGAGGCAGTGCGGCGATACCGCTGACGAAATTGCCAAATTCGTGGGCGGTACCGATGACGCGCAACTGAATGGGGAGTTCGGCATAAAATTCCTTGGGGATTTCGGCGGCGGGTTTGAAGAGTTCAAATTCAAGCCCGGTCTGAATGCCGACATGGGAGACGTCGACAAGCACCTCGGCCACTTCCGTCTTGCCGGGTAATTGCTGCAGCAGGGTGCCGAAGGTGTGTTCCATTTCCTCCATCTGCTCTTTGTAGGCCTCCAGGTTGGCGGCCTTGGCCTGTTTCTTTTCAAATTCGGCCTTGAGGGTGATTTCCTTGGCCTCCGCTTGTTCCAGAGTCAACAATTGGTCGCTGATATCCAGGTAATAGCCGAGGAACAATAGGGTTCCGCAGAGCAGGGCAACGACAATGGCGCGTGCCGCGGCGGGCCAACTGCCAATATTGTTGAAGTCGAGGTTGTTGAGGTCGAGGTCGAGATTCATTTTTCTTCCTTCTCCACCTTGCCGTTGGTCAGGTTCACCGTGAGCTTGAACCAGCTGTCATCCTTATAGGGCGCCTTGCCGGTCTCGATAACGGTCAGCCTGGGATTGGTAAACCAGGGAGAGAGGCTGAGGTTGCGCATGAACTCGGAAATATCCTCGTTGGAGTCGGCAACACCCTCGAGATGGATCTCGCGTCCTGTACGGTTCAGCTTGATCAGATAAACCTGCTCGGGAATGATTCTTGCCGTCTCATCGAACAAATGGACGATTTCGGAGCGGCTGCTTTGCAACTCCTGGATGATCTGCATACGCGCCAGCAGGGCCTGTTTTTCCCGCTCCAGGCTTTCGATTTCCTGGATTTCCGTGTCGACGCGGGCGATTTGATCCTGGAGGAAGGTATTGCGAGCCTGTTGGCCTTCGATGATGCCATTGATTTGGATGTGCGTTAGCGCAATGATGCCAAGCATAAGTACGGCGGCGCCGACGGCAATGTTGATAAACAGCCGTTGCCGTTCACGTCGGAGTTCTTCGCGCCAGGGAAGCAGATTAATGTGTGGCATCAGTCAAAGCTCCTCAACGCCAGACCGCAGGTAATCATCAGGGAGGGCGCATCGTTACTCAGCGCCTGCGCCTTGATGCGTGAGGCCAGGGCCATGTTGGTGAAGGGGTTTGCGATGGATGTGCCGGTGCTGATACGCTCCTCGATCAGTTCATCCACGCCGGGGATCGAAGCGCTGCCGCCAGCCAGAACGATGTGGCTGACGGCGTTGTGCTGACTGGAGGAAAAGAAGAATTGCAGGGAGCGGCTGACCTGCTGCGCCATGGCGTCCTTGAAGGGATCCAGAACCTCGGGCACGTAATTGTCCGGCAGCCCGCCCTGGCGCTTGGCCATGCCGGCTTCCTCGTAGGACAGGCCGTAGCGGCGTTGGATCTCTTCGGTCAACTGCTTGCCGCCGAACACCTGATCGCGGGTATAGATGATTTTTTCGTCATGTAGCACGCTGAGTGTGGTCATGGTGGCGCCGATATCGACAATGGCGATGGTCTTGTCGTCGGTGCCGCCAGGGATTTGTGAGGCAATGAGTGGAAACGCATTTTCCAGTGTGTAGGCCTCGATGTCGACGATCTTGGCGTTCAGTCCGCCAAGTTCCACGGCGGCGACCCGGGAGTCGACGTTTTCACTGCGTGAGGCGGCCAGCAGGACATCCAGCGTGTCGGGATTGTTTTCCGAGGCGCCGAGGATTTCAAAATCCAGATTGACCTCTTCGAGCGAATAAGGGATGTATTGGTCGGCCTCCAGTTCGATCTGGCTCTCGATTTCCTCTTCTGAGAGGGTGGCCGGCATGGTGATGATCTTGGTGATTACCGAGGAACCGGCGACGGCGACGGCCGCATGCTTGGTGCGGCTGCCCGAGCGCTTGACCGCCCGGCGGACGGCCTCACCAACGGCTTCGACGTCGGTGATGTTTTTCTCCACCACCGAGTTGGGTGGCAACGGTTCCGCTGCATAGGCCTCAACGCGATAGCCCCCGCCCTGCCGGCTCAATTCCAGCAGTTTTACCGAGGTGGAGCTGATATCCAGGCCGATGAGAGGGAGAGATTTTTGACTAAATAACGATGCTAACCGCACGTTGTCCTTCCTGTCGTTTCATGCAGGTAAGCAGATTATCGGTAGTTATACGACAAACTTTACGATAGATCAAAACTGCATTGAGAAAAATAGTATTGGGTTGATCTTATTAGAGGTTTTATACTCTGTCGACTCCATCTACGTTTAACTGCATGAACCCCATCACAGAAACCTCCTCTGGAAGCCTTGCTGCCCCCTGTTTATGAAACGATTTCTATTGATATTGGCCGGACTTGGTGTCACGGCATTGTTGACGGTGGTGCTTGGCATCTATTTCGTAGTGATGCCGAAGTTGCCGTCGGTGGATAACCTTAAAGAAGTTCAGTTTCAAGTTCCACTACGAATTTACACCCGTGACCACAAGTTGCTCGCCGAGTTTGGTGAAAAGCGCCGTGCCCCGCTGGACTACGATGAGATTCCTGATCGCCTGATCAAGGCGGTACTGGCGGCGGAAGACGACCGTTTTTTTGAGCATCCCGGCGTTGACTGGCGTGGCCTGCTGCGTGCCGCTGCCTATCTGATCCGCACCGGTGAGAAGGGTCAGGGTGGCAGTACGATCACCATGCAGGTGGCGCGCAACTTCTTCCTCAGCCGTGAAAAAACCTATCTGCGCAAGCTCAATGAAATCTTCCTGGCACTGAAAATAGAGGATGAGCTGAGCAAGCAAGAGATTATTACACTGTACCTCAACAAAATCTATTTCGGCCATCGGGCCTATGGTGTGGCGACTGCGGCACGGGTCTATTATGGCCTGCCCGTGGAACGTCTGAGCACGGCGCAGATTGCCATGATCGCCGGCCTGCCCAAAGCGCCGTCCACCTTCAACCCGGTGGTCAATCCGTCCCGGGCCCTGACGCGCCGGGGCTATGTGCTGGGCCGCATGCGCTTACTGGGTTTTATTTCCGAGGCTGAATATCAGGCGGCCATGAGCACCCCGGACGATGCCAAACTGCACGGCCTGTCACAAGAAGTGGTGGCACCCTATGTGGCGGAGATGGTGCGTAGTGAGATGGTTTCCCGCTATGGTGACAATGCCTATTCCAGGGGCTTCCGGGTGATCACCAGCGTAAGCTCGGCCATGCAGGCGGCGGCCAATGCCGCTCAGCGCGAGGCCCTGCTGGCCTATGATGCGCGGCATGGCTACCGCGGCCCGCTGGCACGGGTCGAGCTGGGTGAGGAGGATACGGAAGAGCAATGGGCGGAGGTGCTGAAGCCCTACCGGGAAGTCAATGGTTTGCTGCCAGCGCTGGTGCTGTCGGTAGAGGGGCAGTCCGCCAGGGTCTACGAGCCGCGCCGGGGTATCGTGTCGATCGACTGGGCCGGCCTGTCGTGGGCCGCGCCGGCGCTGCCGGGTGGCCGAACCGGTAAGGTGCCGGAACAGGCGGCTGATATCCTCGCCCGCGGCGATGTGATTCGCATCACCGAACGCGGTAAAAAGGATGTATGGCACTTGGTGCAGGTGCCCACGGTGGAGGGCGCGCTGGTGTCTGTCAGCCCCCATGACGGGGCCATTCGAGCCCTGGTGGGCGGGTTTGATTTCAGCGCCAGCAAGTTCAACCGTATCACCCAGGCCAAGCGCCAGCCGGGCTCCAATTTCAAACCGTTCATCTATTCCGCCGGGCTGGAAAAAGGTTTCACACCGGCGAGTCTGATCAACGATGCCCCGGTGGTGTTCGAGGATGTCGGCCTGGAGGCCACCTGGCGGCCGGAAAACTATAGCGGTCGCGTGTTCGGCCCCACCCGTCTGCGCGAGGCGCTGGTGAAGTCACGCAACCTGGTTTCCATCCGTCTGCTGCGTGCGATGGGCATTTCCTACGCCATCAACTATGTCAGCCGCTTCGGCTTTGACAGGTCAGGTCTGCCGCGTGACCTGTCACTGGCGCTGGGTAGCGGTGCCGTGACGCCGCTGGAGATCGTCACGGGTTATGCGGTGTTTGCCAATAACGGCTTCCACGTCACCCCCTGGTTTATTGAGCGCATCGAAGATCCGGATGGTGAAGTGCTGTACCAGGCGGCGCCGGCCACCGTGTGCAGGTATTGTGAGGTAACGGATGCAGAGCGTGCTGCGCAGATGACCTTTGTCGGACCGCCCCGGCGTGATGAACAGATACCGGTCAATATCGCCCCCCGCGTGGCCACGGCGCAGAACGTCTACCTGATGCGCAGTATAATGCGTGACGTGATCCAGCGTGGCACGGCACGGCGTGCGCGGGTGCTGCAGCGTGCGGATCTGGCGGGCAAGACGGGGACCACCAATGATCAGCATGACGCCTGGTTTTCGGGGTTTAGCTCGGATCTGGCGACCACGGTGTGGGTGGGTTTCGACCGTCCGCAGCCGCTGGGTGACCGGGAAACAGGGGGCCGTGCCGCACTGCCCATGTGGATTGACTACATGCGTGAGGCACTAAAAGGGCTGCCGCCGCAGTCGCTGGAGCGTCCCTCGGGGCTGGTCACCGTGCGTATCGACCCAAAAAGCGGACTGTTGGCGCCGGCCGGTCATCCCCAGGCGATCTTTGAAACCTTCCGCGTGGAAAATGTGCCGGCGCCGCTGGACGAAGAGGCAATGGTTCCGTATCGACAGGGAGGCGACAGGCTGGCCCCCCGTTCCGCCACGGACGAAGTGCCGGAGGAGTTATTTTAGGCTTGAGGGACTTCAGGCTTAACGTGGTTTAGGTGCCAGTTCCATGTTCAGCAGGCCGGCCCGCGGCCCCATGACGGCCGGGTCGTCCGCCTCCTCTTCCATCTTCAGGCCCGAATCCACTTCAGTTCTGCCTTCCGAGAGGCTGATCTTCAGGCGCAGGTTATTCTGTGAATCGGCATTGCGCAGGGCCTCCTCCAGGGATATCTGGCCGTCCTTGTAGAGCTTGAACAGGGCCTGATCGAAGGTCTGCATGCCCAGATTGGTGGATTTTTCCATGATCTCCTTGATGGTATGGATCTCGCCCTTGAGGATCAGATCCTGTATCAATGGCGTACCCAGCAGCACTTCCACCGCGACCGTGCGTTTGCTGTCCAGCGTGGGAATCAGGCGTTGTGAAATAAAGGCGCGCACATTGAGCGACAGATCCATCAGCAGTTGACTGCGCCGATCATCGGGAAAAAAGTTGATGATGCGATCCAGGGCCTGGTTGGCGTTGTTGGCGTGCAGGGTGGAAATGGCCAGATGGCCGGTCTCAGCGAAGGCAATGGCGTGTTCCATGGTCTCGCGGTCGCGGATCTCGCCGATCAGGATGACATCGGGCGCCTGGCGCAGGGTGTTGATCAGGGCATCTTCATAGCTGTCTGTGTCCAGTCCCACTTCGCGTTGATTGACAATGGACTTTTTGTGGTTATGGATGAACTCGATGGGATCCTCGATGGTAATGATGTGTCCCGCACTATTGGTGTTGCGGTAGTCGATCAGGGCCGCCAGCGAGGTGGACTTGCCCGAACCGGTGCCACCGACGAACAGCACCAGACCACGTTTCTGCATGACGATCTTTTTCAGAATCGGCGGCAGGCCCAGCTCTTCGGAACTGGGAATCTGCGTCTTGATGTGACGCACCACCATCGCTACCTGATTGCGCTGCTTGAAGATGTTGACGCGGAAGCGGCCCAGGCCCGATTCTGAATGGGCCAGATTCATCTCCGGTTTGATCTCGAACAGGGCGATCTGTTCTTCGCTCATCAGGCTGTACGCCAGTTCCTTGACCTGTCCGGAGGGCAGGGTGGTTTTTTCCAGCGGTTTGAGCATGCCAAAAATCTTTGCGCTCACTGGCGCGCCGACTGTGAAATAGAGGTCGGAGGCCTCATACTTCACCATCAGTTTCAGATAATCCAGGATCTGCATTTGAAAGGCCCTGCGGTTGAACCTGAATGCACTGTTCAGGTTGAGTAATAAGTTCACTTGATGCCTTTCAGATATCGGTTCAGTGAGCCTATCCTTTAAGGCGTGGACAGTAGAAGGGTCAGTGAATGAGCCATATCGACATTGATGCACATCTGCGCACAGTACCTGCGGCGTTGCGCGATGAGTTGGCCGCGCACTGGACGGCCTTCACTGAAACGCTCAAGGAAAGCCACGCCACGCAGTCCATCGACCCCGCACTGCTGCCCGAGTTGTGCCGTGTGTGGGCCTGTAGCGACTTCGTCGCCCGTCATTGCACGCGCGATCCGGCCTTGCTGCTTGGCCTGCTCGACAGTGGCGATCTGCATCGGGCCTACGCCGCCGATACCCTGGCCGGCCGAGTGCAGGCGGCGTTAGCCGACGGTGCCAATGCCGATCAGCTCGGTGTTGCCCTGCGCCGCCTGCGTCGCCGCGAGATGCTGCGCATCGCCTGGCGTGACATCGCCGGCCATGCCGACCTGTGGCAGACCAGCGCCGACCTCTCGGCCCTGGCCGAGGCCTGCATTCGCGGTGCTCTGGCCCGCCTACAGGACTGGCGGCAGGCCGAGTGGGGTGTGCCTACCGGCGCCAATAGTGGCCAGCCGCAGCAACTGGTGGTGCTCGGCATGGGCAAGTTGGGTGCGGGCGAGCTGAATTTTTCCTCCGATGTCGACCTTATCTTCGCCTATGCCGAAAGCGGGGAAACACAAGGTGTGCCGCGTACGCGCAGCAACGAGGAGTTTTTTATCCGCCTGGGCCGCGAGCTGATCCGCACCCTCGACGAAAATACCGCCGAGGGTTTTGTGTTCCGCGTCGACATGCGCTTGCGGCCTTTCGGGGGCAGCGGCGCGCTGGCGCTGAACTTCGAGGCCATGGAGAGCTATTATCAGGTGCATGGCCGCGACTGGGAGCGCTACGCCCTGATCAAGGCACGCCCGGTGGCCGGTCGTTGCGAAGACGGCGAACGCCTGCTGGGCCTGCTGCGTCCCTTTGTTTACCGGCGTTATCTCGACTATGGCACCTTCGCCGCCCTGCGCGAGATGAAGGCCATGGTGACCGCCGAGGTGCAGCGCAAGGGCATGGCCGACAACGTCAAGCTGGGTGCCGGTGGCATCCGTGAAGTGGAATTCATCGGTCAGGCCTTCCAGCTGGTTCGTGGCGGCCGTGAGCCGGCCCTGCAACGGCGTGAGATTCGCCGCGTGCTGGCGTGGCTGGCCGAGCAGGATTACCTGCCGCGCTACGTGGTGGAGCAATTGCTCGACGCCTATGTGTTCCTGCGCAACAGTGAACACCGCCTGCAGGAATACCGTGACCAGCAGACCCATCGCCTGCCAGCGGATGAGACCGCACGCCAACGCCTCGCCTACAGCATGGGCTGCGAGAGCTGGGATGATTTCATTCCCGTGCTGCGCGGTCACATGGCGCGGGTGCACAGCCACTTCGAGCAGGTCTTCGAAGCGCCGCAGACCGGCGATGGCAAGGCCGCCTTGGACGCCCTGTGGCAGGGGGCGCTGGATAATGACGCTGCCCAGACTGCGTTGCGCGAGGCCGGCTTCGATGATGCCGGGGCCGTGCTGCGGCAGATCAGCGCACTGCGTGACAGTTCACGCTACCGCGCTCTGCATTGCACCGGCCGTGAGCGGCTGGATCGGCTGATGCCGCTGCTGCTGGCAGCGGCGGGGGTACACGATGAGGCCGACGTGGTGGTGCAGCGGTTGTTGAAATTGGTCGAGGCCGTGGCCCGCCGTAGTGCCTATCTGGCCTTGCTGGTGGAACATCCGCTGGCCCTGTCGCAACTGGTACGCCTGTGTGCTGTCAGCCCGTGGATCGCGGTAAGGCTGGTGCAGTACCCCCTGTTGCTGGACGAACTGCTGGACGCGCGCAGCCTGTATGCACCGGCCGGCCGTGACGAGTTGGCCGCCGAATTGCAATGCCGTCTGGACGCCGTGCCCGACGGTGACCTGGAGCAGGCCATGGATGCGCTGCGCCAGTTCAAACAGGCGGCGGTGTTGCGCGTGGCCGCCGCCGATGTGATGGACGCTGTGCCGCTGATGGTGGTGAGCGACCACCTTACTCATATCGCTGAGGTGATTTTGGTGCAGGTCTTGGAGCTGGCCTGGGCCGACCTCATTCGGCGCTACGGCAGGCCCTCGGTGGCCGGTGACAGCAGCGATGACAAAAAAGGTTTTGCCATCGTCGCCTACGGCAAGCTGGGCGGCATCGAACTGGGTTACGGCTCGGATCTGGATATGGTGTTCCTGCACGCCAGCAACGACGCCGCACCGGTCAGCAGCGCCGTGACTGCGGGGCCGAAGGTAGTGGCCGATGCGGTGTTTTATGCCCGCCTCGGCCAGCGTATCATCCACATCCTGACCACCCTGACCCCGGCCGGCACGCTTTACGAGGTCGATATGCGGCTGCGTCCCAGCGGCGCTTCCGGCCTGCTGGTGGTGGGTGTACCCGGTTTCGAGGATTACCAGAAAAACAAGGCCTGGGTCTGGGAACACCAGGCCCTGGTGCGGGCCCGGGTGGTGGCTGGTGACGAGGTCGTGGGTGCGGCATTCCATCGCGTGCGCCACGAAGTGCTGAGCCGCGAACGCGATCCGCTGCTGCTAAAAAAAGAGGTACGCGAGATGCGCGAGCGTATGCGCGAATCCCTGGGCCACGAATCCGCCGGCCGGTTCGATCTTAAACAGGGGCACGGCGGTATCGCCGATATCGAATTTATGGTTCAATTCGGGGTTCTGCGCTGGGCGCACCAGGCCCCGGATCTGACCGGCTTCACGGACAATATCCGCCTGCTGGCCCTGCTCGTCGCGCACGGTTTTTTCAGTGTGCAGGAATGCCGTATTCTCAGCGATGCCTACCGCGCCTATCGTGCCGAGGTGCATCGCCTGTCGCTACAGGAACGGCCTGCGCAGGTGGATGCGGCGCGCTTCGGCAGCGTGCGCGAGGCGGTGAGGCGCATCTGGCGTACTTATATTGAATAGCTACCTTGGCCATGGCAGTTCGTTGCAGGAGGCATGGTGTTTGTTGAAGGGTTTCGAACAGAGATTTGTCGGGTGTTTTCAGTTTTTTCCTTCCTGGGAAGGCGTTGGGATAAGGGGTGACTGAGAGGGGGGGGCGGCTGTTATATTTAATCCCTCTGGGTTGAATTTCCCTCTGTTTGCAGCGTGGCAAACAAAATCAGAGTTTTAATTATGCCTCGTAGCTTGCTGAGGGATAGTTGTTTTGGATAAGGAGCCTTTTAAGCTTGTAGTAGACCCAAGCGGTAACGCTATGCTGAGCGGAAAAGCAGGAATTGTCGTATTTAATGGCAGCCCAGTTTTAGAGAAATTGGGGGTGGCGGTTAAGTTTGTGAATGTACAATTTGGGCAAAGTGATGATGGGGAAATAAGTTATACAGGTACATTTGAAGTTGGCGCATATGCAGTGTCAATTTCAGGATATGTTGATGTTGAAAAATTAATACTTGGATGTACAGGTTTGTTATGTGTTGCAGCTAGAGCAGTGAAAAATCGAACAACATTATAAGAGAACGGATGATTCGGGAGGTGGTGAAGTGACAAAGCTGCATCCATCTTGCATTTTTTTTATATTTTTTGTTTTTGCTCTGTTTGGGTGTTCACATGCTTTTGATAAAGAGAATGATTTGCCCATCCAGAGATATGATGAATATGTTGGTGCTTTGTCAAAGAAATCATATGAAGATATTTTGAAGGAATACTGGGCGGAAAGTTTTGTTTCTGAGAGTTTGCCATTGCTGCTTGATGGCTCGGAAAATGCGAAACTTGAGAGAAATTCAGTTATATTTTCAATCAATTTTCCGCAAGATATGACGTCCATGGTGTTTCAAAAAGAAAATGTGAATAATCAATCAGCCTGTGTATTGGTTGCGGGCGTATCTGAGGAAAATACGCCGTTGATATTCAACGTGGCGTACACGATGGAAAATGGCCGATGGCTTATAAAGAAAGTTCATGGGGCTTTCTTGAGGGCGTCTGATTCATATCCAAGCCAGCCGGACTGTTTTCCAGCGGCGCCATAAAACATTACGAAGTAAATCACTGGCAATAAGACAGAGGAGTAACAGACTTATGTCGATGGACGACCGCGATGGTCTCATCTGGCTGGATGGAGAAATGGTGCCCTGGCGTGAGGCCAAGGTACATGTGTTGACCCACACCCTGCACTACGGCATGGGCGTGTTCGAGGGTGTGCGTGCCTACCACACTGAGACCCGGGGTACGGCCATCTTTCGCTTGCAGGAACACACCGACCGCCTGTTCCGCTCCGCCAAGATCCTCAACATACCCATGCCCTTCGACAAGGCAACGATCAACGCAGCCCAGCTGACCGTGGTGCGCGAGAACACTCTCGACACCGCCTATCTGCGGCCAATGGTATTCTACGGCTCCGAGGGCATGGGCCTGCGCGCCGACAACCTCAAGGCCCACGTCGTTGTGGCCGCCTGGGAATGGGGCTCCTACCTGGGCGCCGATGGCATGGAGAAGGGCATCCGCATCAAGACCTCGTCATTTACTCGTCATCATGTCAACGTGACCATGTGCAAGGCCAAATCCAACGGCAACTACATCAACTCCATCATGGCCCTGCAGGAGGCCATGACCGACGGCTATGACGAGGCCCTGTTGCTGGACGTGGACGGTTTTGTCGCCGAGGGCAGCGGCGAGAACATTTTCGTTGTACGCAACGGCGTGCTTTATACCCCTGAGCTGACCTCGGCGCTGGAGGGCATCACCCGTGACACCCTTATGATCCTCGCCGACGAGCTGGGTCTGAAGGTGGTGGAGAAACGCATCACCCGCGATGAGGTCTACGTTGCCGACGAGGCCTTTTTTACCGGCACCGCCGCCGAGGTGACGCCGATTCGCGAGTTGGATAACCGCCCTATCGGCAACGGTGGCCGCGGCCCCATTACCGAACAACTACAGACCCTGTATTTCGACGTGGTGCACGGTCGTCACGGCCAGCACCAGGAATGGCTGTCGGCGGTCAACGGATAACAGAGAGCAGAGTGTAGGTTGGGGTGAGGTACGAACCCCAACAATACAGGCTCCGATAACCCCCGCTGTGGGGTTCGTACCTCACCCCAACCTACAAACAATAGAGAAAAAACCATGTCACAAGCCCCGCAGACCATCGAACCCAATGCGCAGCACCGCTACGAAATCACCCGCGCCGACCTGCCTCTGCACTGTCCCATGGACGGCATGAGCCTGTGGAACTCACATCCGCGTGTGTTCCTGCCCATTGAAAAGACCGGTCAGGTCACGTGTCCCTATTGTGGCGCGGACTATGTGTTGAAGGACGATTGATATGTCCATCGATGTGCCGGCCGCCATCGCGGCGCACCGCGAGGCCATCGATTTCGTGGCCGGGCTGGAAAACGAACTGTGCGCCGTCGCGCAACGCATTGAGGCTACTTTCGCGCAGGGTGGCACGGTGTTCGTCTGCGGCAACGGTGGCTCCGCCTCTGATGCCCAGCACTTCGCCGCCGAACTCACCGGGCGCTACTCCATGGATCGTCCCGGTTATCCGGCGGTGGCGCTGACCACCGATGCCTCGGCGCTCACCTCCATCGGCAACGATTACGGCTTCGAGCAGGTGTTTTCGCGCCAGTTGCAGGCCTTGTCACGCCCCGCTGACCTGCTCATCGGCATCAGTACCTCCGGCAATTCCGCCAACGTAGTGTGCGCGGTGGATTATGCGCGTGACCATGGCATTCAGACCGTCGGCCTGCTGGGCCGCGACGGCGGCCGTTTGGCGCAACGGGTGGACACGGCGTTGATCGTCGGTGTCAATGCCACCGCCCGCATCCAGGAGGCGCATATCCTCATGTTGCACCTGTTGTGCGAGGCCTTCGAGTACCAACACTGAGCCTCGGCCTTTCTATCGCCTCGGCCTGTAGGAGTGGGCCATGCCCGCGATAAAGGTTTTTTGCCCCCGAGGCACCGAGACGCAGAGGAGACAATATGATGGATCTCCGTGTTTCTCTGTGCCTCGGTGGCGAAATCTGGTACCCATCGCGGGCATGGCCCGCTCCTACCCGCCAGTCAGTGCTCATTCCGGATCGAAGCGATATCCCAGGCTGTCGATGTCGGTCTTGAAATAGGCCGCCACCCGTTCGGCGGTGTCGTCGTCGTAATAGTGGCGGAAATCCTTGCGCCCCTTGGCCTGACGCTTGTGCGGCAGTGGCCGTGGCGCCACGCCGATGCGCCGGCAGACGGCGTCGAAATCTCCCTGCAAATTCTCATACTTGCCGATGAAATCCGTGACGATGTTGCCGTGCAGGTCGATGAGGTAGTCCGATTGAAGCTGGATGGAGGTATCCACGTGGTACTGGTAGGGGCGTTGCGGATCCAGCTTCCAGCGGATGAACTGGGGGAAGTCCTCGATGTGCGCCATCACCTGTGGGCGTTCGCGGCGGATGTGGTGATAAGAACTCACCTGCAGATCCCAGGGATTGCGCACGAAGGCAAACTTGAACAGGTCGTTGAAGAATTCCGCCGGCAGCATTTCCTTGGCGGCGATGATCCTGGCGTGGCGCGGGAACTTGGCGCCGATGCGGTGGCCGTTGAGGTGGCTTAGCTTGCTACAGATGAACTGTGACAGGTAGGCGGGATCACGCCAACGCAGACCCTCGAGGGCGGCGCGCACGCTGGTGCCGCCGGTCTTGGCGATGTGCACAAAAAGGAAGTTGTACTTGCGTGAGAGCAGCATGGCGGAACGAGTGTGGCTGAAAGGAGTGGGATTATACGTGGCCGGCCGTCATTGCCCCACTGAAAATCAGGGGGTGACTGAAATCCACCACAAGAACGCTCGCCACAGAGGCACGGAGAACACGGAGAAGGACTGGTGATGTCGCTCAGTGGTGTCGGCGGTCTGGCGGCGCAGAGCGCCACAGGATGTGTCACACCGCAGAGCGGTGTAACAAGTTTTTTTCTCCGTGTTCTCCGTGCTTCTGTAGCGAAGAAGTTTTTGGCCTTATGCTTCCGCTGGTTGTGCCTGTCGCGGCAGGCCGAGGATGTCAAGGTATTCGTCGGCGCTGTGTGTCACGGCAAAGTCGGCCACGGCTGCTCGCATGGCCTTGGCACTCGGCGGAGTGGCCAGGGTGTCGAGGATAGCCTTGCCGAGGGCGTCGGCGTTGGCCACCGGCACCAGTGGGCCGAAGCGCCCGTCTTGCAAGGTTTCGCGCGGGCCACTGGGGCAGTCGGTGGACACTACCGGGGTACCGCAGGCCATGGCTTCGGTGAGCACGTTGGGTGAGCCTTCCCAGCGTGAGGAGAGCACGAACAGATCGGCGGCGTGCATCCAGGCGTAGGGGTTGGTGGCGAAGCCGGGAAGATCCACGTCATCGGCTACGCCCAGTTCGGTGGCCAGGGTTTGTAGTTTGCCGCGCTGGCCTCCATCGCCGAGGATGATGAGCCGGCAGGGGTGCGCGGCACGGGCCTGGGCGAAGGCTCGGATCAGGGTGGGGAAATCTTTTTGTCGGGTCAGCCGGCCGGCAGCGAGGATCACTGGCGCTCCGTGCTCGGTAAACCAGGGGTGGTCGACCGGCTCTTTGGTCAGGGCCAGCAAGCGCGGAGTGATCACTGGGTTGTGTGCCACGCTGATGCGTTCGGGCGGCAGGCCGGTGACCCCTGCCGTGTCCTCGGCCACGCCGTGGGAGACGGCGATCACCCGCTCGGCCATGCGATAGCTCCAGCGCATGGGCAGGGTGCGCGTGACGCGCCGCAGCCAGCCGCGACCGGCCAAGGCCGCCGACAGATTGGTGCCCAGGCGGATGGCGATACGCGTGTCCACGCCACTGATACGCCGTGCCCACAGGGCCGCGCGGCCGGCGCGATCCTTGGCCACCAGCAGTACCGGCGGGCGATTCTGTCGCAGCCAGCGGGCCAGAGGCAGGACACTGGCCAGGGTGTGTTGCACGCCGAGGCGGATCACATTGACGCCTTCGGGCAGTTCACACAGGTGCTCACCCTCGGCACGGATCAGCAACAGATCGATGTGATAGCCGCGGCGGACGAATTCCTCCACCAGGTTCAGCACCATGCGCTCGACGCCGCCGGCGCCGGAGAAGGAGATGAGGATGGCGAGACGGGGAGCGTCAGTCATGTTGCCGCCCTCGTGAGGAAACGTAAAGGACGCAGAGGCGCAAAGGATGCAGAGAAAAACAACACTGAAATTCTTCCGTGGGAACGGCTTCAGCCGCGATGGACTGCCTGGCGATGGCTTCGTGGCTAGAGCGGCTCCCACAAGGCAAGTCCATGGAGTGGATGAAATGCCTTGGCCACCGCTTGGCTGACTCTCTTCGTCGCAGCTTGTAGGCTGGGCACAGCCCACCGGGGAGACGTGCGCGTGATGGTTGACGGGTACGGTTTACAGGGTGAGTACGGCCCGCCGGGGAGGTCTGTGTGTGACGATGGGTGGGCCGTGGCCATTCTACGGAATCCACGCCAAACAGCCGGCTGACCATCAGCTGATCCACGCCAGCGGATCCTCTTCCGCCGCCGGCACCCGCCCCGGCTCTTCAACGAACAGCCGGTGCCAGATGGCGAACTGCATCAGTCCCCAGATCTCGCGGCTGGCATCCTTGCCAGCACGTTGGGCGGCGAGCATTTGTTCTACGCCTTCGGCGCGGAACCACTGGCGGATGGCCGGGTTGTGCGGCAGTTTTTCGGCCAGGCCGGCGAGGAAGTCGCCCTGTAACCAGTCGCCCACCGGTACATGGAAGCCGCGCTTCCTGCGATACAGGTGGTCGTGGGGCAGGTACTGCTCGGCCCAGCGCTTGAGGAACAGTTTGCCCTGGCCGGGCCCGATCTTCAGTTCGGCGGGTAGCGACAGGCCGAACTCGACGATGCGATGATCGAGAAACGGCACCCGTCCCTCCAGGCCGAAGCCCATTAGCATGCGGTCGGCTTTGACCAGCAGATTGTCGGGCAGGGCGGTGGTGAGATCGACGTACTGGCTGCGCTGCACGTCGTCCCAGGTCTGCGGCGTGGCCTGCCAGGCCTGGATGAAGGGCTCGCGCACGGCAGCCTTGGCCGCTTGCAGCTCGACGCCGAAGACTCGCTTCGGCCAGGGGTTGCGCCAGTGGCCACGGGTACGGAAGCCGCCGGAGCCGGGGGCGAGCAGGTTCTTTGCCCAGCGTTGTAGGGTGGACATGCGATTGCGGCCGTAGCCGGCGAATACCTCGTCACCGCCCTCGCCGCTGAACACCACTTTTACTTCCCGGCTGGCGTGTTGAGCAAGGATGTCGGTGGGCAGATTGGCGTAGTCGCGCATCAGGTCGTCGGCGGTCCATACCGTGTGCACCAAGCGCCGAAAGACCGCCTGTTGATCCAGCTTGAGCGATGTGTGTTCGGTGCCAAATTGTTGCGCGATCCGTTCGGCATTATCCAGTTCATCGTTCCGCCGCGCGCCGCTGAAGCCCACGGAGAAACTGCGGATGGGCTTGTCCTGGTAGCGGTCGAGCATGGCCAGAAGGACGGCGGAGTCGACGCCGCCGGAGAGGAACAGGCCGAAAGGCACGTCCGAGCGCATATGCTCGTGCATGGCGCTATCCATCAGTGCGTCGAATTCGTGCGCCGCTTCCTCGAAGCTGCACTGGCGGGGTGCCACCTCCAGTGCCGACCAGTAGCGCCAGCGCTCGATGCGTCCTTTGGCGTCGATGCGCAGGGCGGTGCCCGGGGGTAGGCGGCGGATGCCCTCGAAGATGGTTTCTTCGCCGGTGTTGAACTGGCTCTGCAGGTACTGCACTAGGGCACGTGGGTTGATGGCCGGTGGCGTCGGCAGCAGGGTCAGCAGGGCCTTGATCTCCGAGGCGAAGGCGATGCCGCCGGCGGTCTCCACGTAGAACAGTGGTTTGATGCCGAGGCGGTCACGGGCCAGGGTCAGGGTGCCTTTGCGCTCGTCATGCAGGGCAAAGGCAAACATGCCGCGCAGCTGCGGCAGAAAGTCGCGGTCGTGTTTGGCGTAGGCTTGCAGGATGGTCTCGCAGTCGGAATGGGTGCTGAAACGGTGGCCGGCCTCGATCAGCGCTTCGCGCAGCTCGACATAGTTGTAGATCTCGCCATTGGCCACCAGGGCCAGGCCGCGCTGGTCATCGAACAGTGGCTGATGGCCACCCTCGAGGTCGATGATGGACAACCGCGTGTGCGCCAGGCCCAGGCCACCGCGCAGGTAGACGCCGCTGTCGTCCGGGCCACGATGGTGTAGGGCCGTGGCCATGCGCTGGAGCCTGTTCGCTGCACCGTTATTGACGTGGAAATGATAGAAGCCGGCTATGCCGCACATGGTCTGTCCGCCTGTCGTCTGTTAATAAAGCCCTAAGTCAACGCCATTGCCTGCAGATAGGCCTGAGTACTGGCCTCCAGGGTGTAGGGGCGTGTGGCCTGTTTCAAGTGCCCGGCGGAGAAGGGGGCGTCGAGTGTTTGTTTCAGGGCGGCAGCGAGTGCCGCTGCATCGCCCATGGCGACCAGGGGGCCGAAGCGGCCGCCGGCGAGGATTTCGCGCGGGCCGCTGGGGCAGTCCGTGGCGACAGCGGGCGTGCCGAGTGCCAGCGCCTCGACCAGGATGTTGGGACTGCCCTCCCAATTGGAGGAGAGAGCGAACACGTTGGCTCGGGCCAGCCAGGCAAAGGGGTTGTCGGTGTAGCCAGGCAGTGAGACGTCATCGGCCACGCCCAGCCTTTCCGCCTGTCGCAGCAGGCGTTCGCGCTGCCGTCCTTCTCCCAGGATGATCAGTTGGCAGCGGCGTTCCCGGTGCAGACGGGCAAAGGCCTCGATGAGCAGGGCGAAATTCTTCGCCCGTCCCAGGCGTCCGGCGCCGAGGATCACGGGAATCGCGTGATCCTCCAGCCAGGGATGTGGCACCGGCTCCCTGGCCCGGGCAGCAAGCTCCGGGGTGATGGCGGGATTGGGCAGGGCCTGCACGGGCTGGCCGGTGAGGGTGCGAATGTCTGCCGCCACGCCTTGTGAGACGGCCAGCAGGCCGTCTGCCCGCTGGCAACTGCGGCGCAGCCCGTGCCGTATCCACCAACGTTTGGCGGCATTGCGGTGGGCGTATTTTTGACTGATGTTGCTGGCAAAACGCAGATAGACGCCGGTGTCAACAGCGGCGCTACGTCGTGCACTCAGGGCCAGGTTATGGCTGGTGTCCTTGGCGGAAAGCAGGCGCTCGGGCCGGGTATCCAGCAGGTATTGCCGTACCCTGTCCAGTAACTGATGCGGCTTGCTGGCTCCCAGTTGCAGCCGTCGGATGCCTGTGGGGAGGTCTTCGAGATAGTGGTCGTTGCTGGTGTTTTGCAGCAGATCCACCGTGACGCCATGGGTCGCCATTCCGCGCATCAGATTGGCCATCATGCGCTCGACGCCGCCGTTGTCCCACTCGGGGACGAAGATGCAGAGCTGGGCGCGTTGGCTCATGTGCTTGTCAGGCGTTCCCGGTAGCCGGTCAGTGACTGCCGAATGGTGCCAGCGTAGGCGATGCCGGCGAGGAAGTACCAGTAGACGCGGTAGTCGAACTTGTCCAGGCGAACCGTGGTCAGGTTCCAGAGCAGGGTCAGGAAAAGGGCGCCGGCGAGCAACAGGTAGAGGTCATCGGGCATCTCTCCCCGCCGATGGGTTCGGTAGGTGGCGCGGACGACGAGTAACAGGGGTAGGGCGAAGAGCACGGCGCCGATCAGACCAAAGCGGTACAACACTTCCAGATAGCCGTTATGCAGGTGCCAAAACGCCACCAGATCCTGACGATCCCGCAGGGGCGCCAGATCACGGGTGCTGCTGGTGCCGGGCCCCCAGCCGAGCCACGGACGTTCCTTCCATAGCTCCAGACCGTAGCTGAGGAGCCAGAAACGGACGCCGAAGGAGGATTGAGGCACCAGCTTGGCAACGCTTTCCGTACTGAGTTCTTCGAGCTTGGAAATGCCTTCATAGACGGCACCTTCCTGGGTAGCCCGCTTGCTGATGGTCTCAAAGTTGGCGACAAAAACTCCGCTGATGAGCGTAACGCCGGCAATGGCTATCAGGGCCAGTTTTTTTCGCGAAAAATCTGCGTGAGTCTTGAGCCAGCCACGGATGAAAAAAAAGAAGATGGGGGGGAAAACCAGGGGCGCGGCGAACCAGACGGCGCGTGTCTGACTGACGATGAAGGCATGCACGATGATGATCGTGCAGACGAGCCAGGCAATCGTCACGGCAGTTTTGAGACGTCGTGATTGCTGTTTATGCAAAAGTCGCGGGGCGAACAGCAATAGCCCCAGCAGAGCCGTAACAGCATACAGCCCCATGATGGAATAGTGCCATTTCTCCGCCCCGGAGCGCTGTCCTCGCAGCATTAGTTCCCATTTCGACCAGTCCTGATTCAGACCCAGGCCAATGATCAGTCCCAGCACGGCAAGGGCCAGTACCCAGCCCAGCTTGTCGGGACAGCGGGCGAGCCAGTAGGCGGGTAGCAGGAACAGGCCCAGGGACGCGAAGTTCCAGGCGGTCTTCCACTGTGTCTCGGCCAGCTCGGGCATCTCCTGGGCAGCGAGGGTGGCGCGCAGGAAGATGTAGCCCAGCAGAATCAGCGTGGGCCAGAATATGAGGTCGTGGCGAAAGACGTGCCAGGTCTGGCGCCATTCCATGAGGGCGGCGGCGAGCATCAGAGCCAGGGCAATATTGGCCGGGGCGGGGCCGAACCAGGCGGAGAAGGCAAACAGCAGGAGGCCAAAAAGACCGAGGCGTATGCGCCATTCAGCAGGCCAGAAGGTGGCGAAAGAATGATGGTTCTGTGCCGGGACTGAATTCATGCGGCGGTCTACTTCGTGTCACTACGGGAGGGCGAATGATATAGTGCGCGCGCACCCTACAGCAAAAAAACCTTGATTTATCTTTCGTGGATTCAATTCAGTGGTGATTCTCTCGACAGCCGGCAAACGCATTCTTATCGTCCGTCTCAGCGCCATCGGCGACGTGGTGATGGCCTCGCCGCTGATCCGTGCCCTGCGCGACAGATACCCTGAAGCGCATATCGCCTGGCTGGTGCAGGCAGAGGCGGTGTCATTGCTGGCGGCCAATCCGCGTCTCGACGAGGTCATCGTCTGGCCGCGCGGTGAGTGGCAGCGACTGTGGCGCGAGAGGCGCTATGGACAGTTGTTGAAAGCGGTGCGGGTCTTTCGTCGCGCGCTGCGGGCGCGGGGCTTCGATCTGGTGCTGGATATCCAGGGTTTGATGAAGAGTGGCCTGCTGGTGTGGATGACGGGGGCGGCGGAGCGCGTCGGCCTGGGTTCACGCGAGGGCAGTGCGCGGCTGATGACACGGGTGGTGGATAAGCCCCGGGGCGACAAGCGCATCGGCTCCGAGTACCGGCGCATGGCCGAGGCTCTGGGGTTGAGTGTCGAGCCCTTCGAGATGGATCTGGCTCTGTCCGCCGGAGACGCGAGTTTTGTCGACGACTTTATCGCCAAACATGGCTGGCAGTCGGGTTATGCGGTGATCTGTCCCTTCACCACCCGCCCGCAGAAACACTGGATCGAATCGCGCTGGTCGCCGCTAGCGGCGTGTCTGCGTGCCGAGCTGGATCTGCCGGTGGTGATGCTGGGTGGATCCAGCGACCGTGAGGCCGCCGGCCGCATTGCCGCCGGCGAGGCAGGGATCATCGACATGACGGGCGAGACCTCTTTGTCACAGGCCGCTGCGCTGATCAGCCGCGCCCGCCTGTTGGTGGGCGTGGACACGGGCCTGATGCACATGGGCATCGCCTTTGCCGTGCCCACCATCGCCCTCTTCGGCTCCACCCGCCCCTATCTCGATAGCGGCCGCGACAACACCCGCATCCTTTATAAGGCCCTTGATTGTTCGCCTTGTCGTCGCCGTCCCACTTGCGACGGTGCCTTTACCTGCCTGCGGGAGATTGATGTGGACGAGGTGGTCGCCACTGCCCGGGAGCTGCTGGCGTGAGTGCCCCGCTGACGGTGCTGCACGTGGAGGCTGGCCGCCATCTCTACGGTGGTGCCCTGCAAGTGATCTATCTGTTGCGCGGTCTGCTGGCCGAGGGGGTGCGCAATATCCTGGTCTGCCCCGAGGGTAGCGCCGTGGCCGCCGCCGCGCGCGAGACCGGCGCGGAGGTGATCGAAACCCCCATGGGGGGAGACGCCGACCTCGGCCTGGTGTTTCGTCTGCGGCACATTATCCGTCGTGAACGGCCTAGCCTGGTGCATCTGCACAGCCGTCGCGGCGCCGACCTGTGGGGTGGCATCGCGGCACGTTTGGCTGGGGTGCCGGCGATCCTCACCCGGCGCGTCGACAACCCCGAGCCACGTGCCTGGGTGGGCCTCAAATACCGTCTCTATCACCGGGTGGTCAGCATCTCTGAGGGCATCCGCCAGGTGCTCATTAATGAGGGGCTAGCCTCGGCGCGGGTGACCTGTGTGCACAGCGCCGTGGACACCGAACGTTATCGCCCCGGTTGTGCCGACCGCGCATTGTTCGGTCATGAACTGGGCCTGGCCGGTGAGGGGCCGGTGCTGGCGGTGGTGGCCCAGCTCATCGCCCGCAAGGGGCACCGCTATCTGCTCGCGGCCCTGCCCGGCATCTTCGAGGCGGTGCCGGGTGTACAGGTGGTGTTTTTTGGCCGGGGGCCGCTGGAGGTGGCGTTGCGCACGGAGGTCGAGCGAGCCGGGCTGACGGAACAAGTACACTTCGCCGGTTTTCGCGATGACCTCGAACGCCTGCTGCCCTGTCTCGACCTGGTGGTACACCCGGCAGAGATGGAAGGCCTCGGCGTCTCCCTGTTGCAGGCCGCTGCCTGCGGCGTGCCCATCGTTGCTTTTCCTGTCGGCGGTATCCCCGAGATCGTGCGCGAGGGTGAGAATGGCTACCTGCGGTCAGTGGGTGACGTGGATGGTTTGCGAGACCGTATTGTCGAATTGTTGCAGGCGCCCGGGCGGATGCGTGAGATGGGCCTGAATGGCCGTGCGTTGGTGGAGCACGCGTTCTCCATCGACAGCATGGTGCGGGGCAATCTGTCCGTCTATCGCGGGTTGTTGAGATTTTCGAACGATAACGAATGAATGACACTATGACTTCCAGTATGCACATTATCGGCAGTGGCGGCTTCGGCGGCGCCGAGCGTTTTTTCGTGCGCCTGGTATACGCCTTGCACGAGGCTGGCCAGCCGGTGGCCGCCGTGAGCCGTCCCGGCGGCATGGTGGCGCCGGAACTGGGGGCGGAGATCGAGCACCACGGCGTGCCTTTGCGCAACGTGCTGGATCTGCCCTCACGCTGGGTCATCCGCCGTCTGGTGCGCGAGCTGCGGCCTGATATCGTGCAGACTTACATGGGCCGCGCCACGCGCCTGACCCGTCTCAAGGGGCGTGGCCCGGTGCACATCGCCCGGCTGGGCGGTTTCTACAAACTGGGCGGCTACCGTCACGCCGAGGCCTGGGTGGGTAACACCACGGCCATCTGTGATTATCTGCGTGAGGGCGGTTTTCCCGCCGAGCGGGTCTTTCACATCCACAACTTCGTCGATCTTGCGCCGCCCCCAACCGAGGCCGATCTGGCTGCGGCGCGGACGTGCTTTGGCATCCCCGCCGACGCCCGGGTGATCTCCGGCGTCGGCCGGTTGGTGGAGAAAAAGGGCTTTCAGGATTTGCTGGACGCCTTCGCCCGCCTGCCCGCCGGGCAGGAAGGGCGGCCCCTGCACCTGCTCATCGCCGGCGACGGCCCCCTGGCCGAGGCCCTGCGTGAGCAGACCCGCGCTCTTGGCCTGGAATCCCGCGTGCACTGGGCCGGTTGGCAGCGCGATCCGGCGCCGGTCTACCAGCTGGCTGAGGTCTTTGTCTGCCCCTCGCGTCACGAGCCCCTGGGTAACGTTATTCTTGAGGCCTGGAGTCATGGTCGGCCGGTGCTCTCTACCGCCAGTCACGGCGCCCTGGAGCTGATCACCCCGGACGAGAGCGGTGTGTTGGTGCCTTGCAAAGAGCCGCCATGCATGGCCGAGGCCCTGCGAACCCTGCTGTTGGACGCGTCGGCGCGGCGGCAACTCGCTGCTGCCGGCCGCGCGGTGGCTGGCGGCCAATATGGTCGCGCCGCGGTGCTGGAGAGCTATCTTTCTCTGTATGACGAGCTGTTGCGTCGCCTGCGCTGAGTCGCTCTGTGATAGCATCCGGATTTTCTTGCCGGCCCTTTTTTCTCCGAGCTTTGGGAAACCATGTTTCAACTGCCTGATTTTTCTTCGGCCCGCGTCCTGGTGGCGGGCGACGTCCTTCTTGATCGTTACTGGTCCGGCGACACCTCACGCATCTCACCCGAGGCCCCGGTGCCGGTAGTGCGGGTGGTGGAGGTCGAGGAACGCCCCGGCGGCGCCGGCAACGTGGCCCTGGGCATCGCCGCCCTGGGTGGCCGGGCCTCGGTGCTGGGGCTGGTGGGTGAGGACGAAGCGGGGGAGGCCCTGGAAGCTTTGCTGACGGGTGTCGACGGTGTCACCTCCGTGCTGCGTCGTACCGACATGGCCACCATCACCAAGCTGCGCGTGCTCAGCCGCCATCAACAGCTGATCCGTCTCGACTTCGAGGCTGCCCGACCGCTGCCCGGCGGTGAGCGGCTGGGTGAGGGCTTTGCCGAGGCCCTGGCGGCAGTGGACGTGGTGGTGCTCTCCGATTACGGCAAGGGCGCCCTGCTGCCCTGCACCCACCTGATCGAACAGGCCCGCGCGGCGGGCAGGCCGGTATTGGTGGATCCCAAGCAGACCGACTTCAGCGCCTATCGCGGCGCTAGTCTGGTGACGCCCAACCTGGATGAGTTCGAGGCCGCGGTGGGGTACTGCGCTGACGAGGCCACCCTGGTGGCGCGTGGCGAGGCCTTGATGCGGGCCCATGATATCGCGGCCCTGCTGGTCACCCGCAGCGAGCAGGGCATGATCCTGTTGCAACGTGGCGAGGCACCACTGCTGATTCCGGCACAGGCGCGCGAGGTGTACGACGTCACCGGCGCCGGTGACACGGTGATCGCCACCGTGGCCGCCGGTATCGCCGCCGGGCTTGTCCTGCCCAACGCGGTGCGCCTGGCCAACCTGGCCGCCGGCATCGTGGTGGGCAAGCTGGGCACCGCCACCGTGTCGGTGGACGAGCTGCGCCGTGCCCTGGCCGGCTTCGATACCTCGCATCGCGGGGTACTGGACGAGTCGGCCCTGCTGGCCAGGGTCGCCGAGGCACGCGCCCACGGCGAGAGCATCGTCATGACCAACGGCTGCTTCGACATCTTGCACGCCGGTCATGTGGCCTACCTGGAACAGGCCGCGCGTCTCGGTGACCGGCTCATCGTGGCGGTCAACGACGATGCCTCGGTCGCGCGCCTCAAGGGGCCCGGGCGACCGGTGGTGCCGCTGGCGCAGCGCATGGCGGTACTCGCCGGACTGTCGGTAGTGGATTGGGTGGTGCCGTTCGGCGAGGATACCCCCGAGCGGTTCATCTGCGCCGTGCGTCCGGACATTTTGGTGAAGGGCGGCGACTACCGGCCCGGGCAGGTGGCCGGTGGTCATTGTGCCGGCGAGGTGCGTATCCTGCCCTTCCTCGACGGCCATTCCACCTCGCGCATCGTCGACACCATTCGCGGCGACGGCTGAACGGGGATGGATCTCGACCTGCTGTTAGCCATCAACCAGGGCTGGGCCAGCCCGGCCCTGGACACCTTTTTTGGCTGGATATCTCAAAAAAAGACCTTTTCCCTGCCGCTGCTGGTGCTGATCCTGTGGCTCCTGTGGCGCCGTGAGGGGCGTGCCGGGCTGCGCCTGTGGCTGTTGCTGGTCGTCTGTGTGTTGCTGGGTGACGCCATCGGCAACGGCCTCAAACACCTGTTCGGCCAACTGCGACCCTGTGCCGAACTGCCGGAACTGGTGCGTCTGGTGATGGAGCCCTTCCGTGTCGGCTGTGCCTTCAAACCCACCGGCATGCCGTCCAATCATGCCCTCAACTTTTTTCTCACTGCGGCCTTTCTCGGTGTTGTTCTGCGCGCCTGGCATTGGGGTCTGATATTGGGTGTGGTCGCCATACTGGTGGCCCTGTCACGGGTCTATCTCGGTGTGCATTATCCCAGTCAGGTATTGGTGGGGGCTGGTTTCGGTCTGCTGCTGGGTACGTTGGCGGCAGGGGCGGTGCGGGTGGCGCCGGTGCTGCGACGCTGGATATGGGGTGGTAAAAAAACGTGAACGGCATCACGAAATAGTCCGTCTTTTGCGCCGATAGCCGTGGGTAATTGCAACCACTCACGGGGAAACCGACGCATGAAAAAGGGTATTTTACTGGCCGCATCGATGGCTCTGGCCATTTTTGGTGGATCGCTGCAGGCAGAGGATTACAATGAGGGTTTCCTGGCGGCAGAGGCCGGTGATTATGTGACAGCCGTGGCCAAATGGCAGCCGCTGGCGGAGAGCGGTGACGCCAATGCGCAGTTCAACATGGCGCTGATCTATCACAAGGGACTGGGCGTGGCGGCCGATGAGGCGCGTGCGGTGGGTTGGTATCACCGGGCGGCCGATAACGGCAGTCAGTATGCGCAGGAGTTTCTCTCTGCGGCCTATGACCAGGGTTGGTTCGGTCTGCCGCAGAATAGTCGGCTGGCGCAGTACTGGGAAGCCCGCCTGAATCAGTAATAACCTGCGTCAGTGTAATATTTTCCGGCCGCTGTGTTTCGATACGGCGGCCTTTTTCGTGGCTCGAATGCCTGCCCTCTGTCGGCGATACGATACGGATGCCCGGATCAAACGCCTGCGCTGCCGCGGTGGCCGCCACAAAAATGGAACTCATTAATGGATTCATTGAACCTCCCGGTGCATATTCCGAAGAAAAAGCAGCCGCATCGGTTACTGCCCCTCGCCCCGGCGGGGCATTCGACATGATTTCGAAACAGCCTTCGCCCGCCAGGCCGGTCTTGAGCCGCATCAGGACAGGCGTTACACCATCCGTGGCGATCCCGGTGATATCGCGGTTGCCACAGCTGGCCAGTTTGTTTTCATCGCTGCTCAGGGCCGGGTCGTTATCGCTCACCCGGCAGTGGTTGCCGGGGGCGTTGGCATCGATAAAGCGTTTTCGGGCATCGCCGACGTCCCAGCCGGTGACCGGTACCGT
The DNA here is from genome assembly GCA_011051755.1 of Gammaproteobacteria bacterium. Taxonomy (GTDB): domain Bacteria; phylum Pseudomonadota; class Gammaproteobacteria; order SZUA-152; family SZUA-152; genus DRQN01. Next base: position 32,824 of record DRKN01000022.1, on the reverse strand, counting down.
GAATCCGAGTGGGGTGCCGGTGTCGGGGTGAACGCTCGGGTTGGCAATGATGTTCAGTTGCGTCCTGCCGACGGCGTTGCCCACCTGCCGGAATTGCGAGGTCGTTACCCGCTGTCCTTCCGGGACGAAGAGCGTCGGGATGCCTCCCGATGAGAGATCAACAGCGGCGACGATACTCGGGTCGGCGGAGGTGATGGTGATGGTGACACCACCCTCTGGCGCCGGCACGGAAATCACGATGCTGAAATCCTCCTGGCCACCGACATTCACGGCGCCGACCTGGAAGGTTCCGCCTGTTTCATTCAGGCAGTCTGCTGCCAATGGAGAGATATTGCTTGCTGCAAACAATTGTGGAGGCTTGTACAGGCCATACGGCCCGGTCTGGGCAGACACCCCTGCGATAGCAAAGATCCATAGCGCCGTGAACGCTGTCCATCTGGTGATATACCGCGGTGTTTTGTCAGTTGTATCCATTTTTTTCTTTCCGCCCTGTGTTTCCTGCAAATTTATACCTGATCTGAATCCATAGCTTCAGCTGTATTGCCGTCTTTCAGGCGATATGCGCCCCGCTTCCGCAGGCCCATACCCAGCATGCCGGCTCCGCCGATCATGAATAACAACAAGGTACCCGGGGCCAGGACGGGTATGAAAACCTCGGATACGGTGAGCGTGGCGCTTGCCGATGCAAACGATTGCGCCACGGGGTTTGCATTGCTGATATCCAGAACCAATAACGCGTCTGTCCCCAAGGGATCGTCGGTTGCATAGGGAAGCAAATTGCTGTCAAGAAGGGAAAAAGAGAACGAATCCGGTGACGAAGAGGAGCCGTTATCCGTGCTTTCCAATTGGAAGCTGATGAAGGCGCCGAATGTCAGATCCTGCAGCCAGCCATTAAAAAAGTCCATGTCGCCCAGGACAAGCGGGCCGGGTGACAACCCGCCTGTCACATCACCGGATGCTGCACCCGTTGACAGGACAGCATCAGAAATAAAACCACTGACAGTCATCGTGTTATTTACCAGGCCGTCACCATCGATAAAATCAAACACCAATGCACCCGTTGAGCCTTGAATGGGCGCTGTGTCCACAAAAATATCAATGATTCCAGCTTGCGAGATGCTTGTTGATAAGAGCAAAATTGCGATACAACAAGATAATGCGCCAAACAGTCTCCGAAAACGTTCCATGATGCTCTCTCTCTGATTATGCCAATAACACGGACTGAACAAATTTTCTCTGTTCGGCCATATCGCAGAAAGTAGTTGGCTGCCCCCCCTGTCAACGCAACTCTGAAATGTCCCCTTTTTCGTTGCAGCGGACGGGTTGCCAGCGTAATCTTGTCAATCATTTATCATTGACTGTCGCGGCGGGTTGTTGCTCACCGTTTCTTTAAGTGTGGAGGTTGGTATGGAGACACGTTTTCAATGGCTGCGGGGGTTTTTCCTGTTGATTTTACTGATCCTGCTGGCGGCCTGTTCCAGCAAGACCACGGTCGAGAGTGATCTCGGTATCAAGGGGGCGCCGGACTGGGTCAATGAGGGCACGAATATCCTCAAGACCAAAAATGGCCGTCTGTTCCACGGCGTGGGTTCGGCACCGCCACTGGGTGACTTTTCGTTACAGACTTCCACGGCCGATAATCGTGCCCGTGCCGAGGTGGCGCGTATTCTGTCGTCCTACATGGAGATCGTCTCGCGGGACTATATCGCTAGTGGCAAGGCCAATGAGGCGGGTTTTACCGAGCAGAGCGTGTCACGCCAGATTGACAATATCACCAAAATCAACCTCACCGGTGTGCGTATCATCGGCCACTGGCGTGACAAGAAAATGGACACGGTCTATGCCATTGCCGAACTGGACATGGAGCAGGTGAAGAAGACCCTGGAAGGTGTTGAGGCCATGAATTCGGGTCTGAAAGATTATCTCGATACCCGTGGCAGCAAGATTTTTGACCGCATTGCCACCAAGCAGGAGGAGTAAGGGAATGGTGTCGAAGAATGTGAAAACCCTGTGGGTACTGTTGCTGGCCGTGGCCTTGGCCGCCTGTGCGACCAAGGTGGAGCGTATCGATAGCGAAGAGGTTCGCGACCTGAGTGGCAGCTGGAACGACACCGATTCACGGCTGGTCTCGGAAGAGATGATCCGTGACGTATTATCGCGTCCCTGGATCAACCGCTACACCCGCAGTCACGGTGGTGCGCCGCCGGTGGTGATCGTCGGCGAGGTGCGCAATCTCAGCCATGAGCACATCAACGTCAATACCTTCGTCGCCGACATGGAGCGTGCACTGATCAATTCCGGCAATGTCGAAGTGGTGGCATCGAGCACTGAACGCGGTGAAGTGCGTGGCGAGCGCAAGGATCAGGATCTGCACGCCAGTGAGGGTAGCCGCAACGTCATGGGGGAGGAAGTCGGCGCCGACTTCATGCTCAAGGGCACCATCAATACCATCATCGATGCCGAGGGTAAGAAACAGGTGAAGTTCTACCAGGTCGATCTCACTCTGATCAGCATGGCGGATAATCGCAAGGTCTGGGTGGGACAGAAGAAGATCAAGAAATTCGTCGACAAGCGTTCCCTCCGTTTCTGACGGTTTGTTTTTGAACCGGGGCCGAGGCATGTATCGGGCCAGGGGATGGTTGGCGAGTGGGCTGTGCTTGGGTGCGGTTCTGTTGCTTTCCGGCTGCGCTAGCTACAGCCAGCGTTTCGATGCTATTGAAACACAGCTGGCTGCGGGGAACCTGTCGGGCGCCTTGCAGGCACTGGAAAAGGATTGGGATAATGGCCAGCGTGATGAGGTGTTGTACCTGCTGAATCGCGCCATGCTACTGCGCATGCAGGGCGATTACCGGCAAAGCAACCAGGCGCTGGAACAGGCCAAACACCTGATCGACGAGCTGGATGCCGTCAGTCTCCGCGAGCAGGCCGCTTCGCTGACGGTCAACGATACCCTGAAGAGCTACATCGGCAGCGATGTCGAGCGCACGCTGCTGCATATTTATGCAGCGCTGAATTATCTCCAGTTGGGAATGCCCGATGAGGCGCGGGTCGAGGTTCTGCAACTGGACGTACTGCTGAACCTGCAAGCCGATGGACAGGGTAACGCGTATACGGAAGATGCCTTCGCCCGCTATCTGAGTGGTCTCGTCTTCGAGCAGCTGGGTGAGTGGAGCGACGCCATGATCGCCTACCGCAAGTCTTACCAGAACTATCAGAAATACCGTAAACAGTTGGGTGTGAAACCGCCGTATTCCCTGGGTCTGGCGTTGTTGCGCATGGCCGAGCACCTTGGTCTGAAAGAAGAACTGCGCCAGTACCGCAAGGCCTTCGCCATCGAGCAGTGGACACCGTTGCCGGTATTCCAGGCGAAGGGGGAGGTAGTACTGGTCGTCGGCACCGGGCTGGCGTCCCGCAAGCGCGAAGAGTCCATGTCCATCTTTGCACCCGAGGCAGGCGTAATGGTACGCATTGCCCTGCCGCGCTATGAAACGAAAGTTCAGCCAGTGAGTGAGGTACGCCTGTTGATGGGCAGCGAAACGATGGATGCCGAACTGGTGGAAGATATCGATGCCATTGCCGTGAAAACCCTGCAAGAGCAGATGCCGGCGATTACCGCCCGCGCGCTGGCAAGGGCGGTGGTGAAATATCGGGCCGCCAAAGAGGCCGGTGAACAAGATCAGGGCTTGGGCCTGTTGCTCAATGTTGCCGGTATGCTCAGCGAACAGGCCGATACCCGCAGCTGGTCCACCCTGCCGCAACGCATCTATCTGACCCGTCAGTCACTGATGCCGGGCCGGCATGATATTTCGGTGCAGCTGCTGGGGCAGGGCGGCCATGTGCTGGCACAGAAACAGTTCACTGGGGTGGCCGTCGAGGCGGGCAAGAAGGTCTACCTGTCGTGGCGCTGGATTCCATCTTATACCCGGGGAGGGAAACGATGATGAGATTGTTGGAAAGCTCTGTTCATTCTGAGCGTTTCAGGTTGACTGGTGGATTTGTTTCGTCAAGGCGCAAACCGTACGCCATCGCTGGCTATGATGAAGATTTGCAACGCCGGGGAGGCGGATCCGGCGGTCAAGATATTCGGCCGCGAAGACATTGGCGTCTCCTGGTGTTGCTGATGCTGCTGGGTTTGCTGGCGGCCTGCGCATCCACGGATCAGGGGCCCGGCTCGCAGCCGGACTGGGTCAGTGGCAAGAGCAGTCAGTTTCCAGGCTCGCAGTACCTGACCGGCCGTGGTCAGGCGGCGCAGCGCGATGTGGCTGCGGATCGTGCCCGTGCGGATCTGGCCAAGAACATCGAAGTGCAGGTGGTGGCGGAAAGCCGGGATACGGTCAGTGCCCAGCGCCGGACACAGAGTGGCGAGGTGGTTGAAGAGACTTTCAGCGAGGCTGCCGGGCGCGACATCGTGACCTCCACTCGGCAGGTGATTCGTGGCGCCCGGATAGCGGACACCTGGCAGAACCCGCAAGGCGGTGATATCCATGTGCTGGCGACCCTCAACCGGGCTGAGGCCGCACGTCGCCTGCGCGATGAGATTTCTCTTCTCGATGACCAGACCCGTGTGGCCATCGAACGCGCCCGACAGGCGGACGATCTGTTGCAGAAGATTGCCTCTGCCCAGCGCGCCGTTGATAAACAGCGGCAGCGCAGCGAATTGCAACGTGTACTGCGAGTGGTGGGCCGGGGTGGGCAGGGTGTGTCGCCGAAGTGGAAGCTGGCCGATTTGCAGAGTGAGTTGTTGGATCTGCACTCACGTCTGAAGATCCGTGTGCAGGCCGATGACGGTAGCTTAGCTTCGGTGGTGGCGGGCGGCCTGACGGCGGCCGGCTTCATGACCGGCTCCGAGGAAGAAGCGCTCTATACGTTGCAGGCCCGTTTTTCTGCCGGCCCGGTGGAGCGGCGTGAGGGCTGGTACTGGTTGCGCGGCAATCTGGTGTTGACGTTGGTGGATCGTGGTGACAACGTGCGCGGCGCGGCCAGCTGGCCGCTGAAGGTGTCGGCGCAGGAAAAGGCGCTGTTGCAGGCGCGCCTGATGCAGCTCATCGATCGCACGCTGGAGGATGAACTGAGAACGGTGATTCTGGGTTTTGCGCAGTGAGTATTGGTTCGCCACAGAGGCACGGAGTACCGAAAATTTAAGAAATACGATAAATATTGGGTTTACTCTCCTGTCAAATTGGTGGTTGGGCGCATTTAGCCGTCTCTGGCTCATGGCTCTAACGAGCCTGTAGAAAAACCAGTCCTACTCCGTTACTTTAACCTGAACCCTCGGATTCAGGTTTAAATCTCTTCGGGTTTTATTCCCCGCCGCTTGCGGCGGGGATGTGTATTTCCGTGACTGGTGGATAAGCCGGATAGTTTTCCCTATCTCGGCAACAGTTTGCGATGGGTGTGAATGGACATGAGGATACCGAAAGCTGCCATCAGGGTCACCATCGAGGTGCCACCGTAGCTTATCAGCGGCAGGGGTAGGCCGACCACCGGTAGCAGTCCGCTGACCATGCCGATATTGACGAAGATATAGATGAAAAAAGTCATTACCAGGCTGCCGGCCAGCAGGCGGGTGAAGGTGTCCTGTGCCTGCACGGCGATCAGCAGGCCGCGCATGATGATGAACAGGTAGATAGCCAGTAGTATGAGGATGCCGAACAGGCCGAATTCCTCGGCGTAGGCGGCGAAGATGAAGTCGGTGGAGTGCTCGGGCAGGAAGTTGAGCTGCGATTGGGTGCCGTTGAGCCAGCCCTTGCCATAGAGGCCGCCGGAGCCGATGGCGATTTTCGACTGGATGATGTGGTAGCCGGCACCCAGCGGATCCTGTTCCGGATTGAGGAAGGTGAGTACACGTTGGCGTTGATAGTCGTGCATGAAATAGAAATACTTCAGCACCGCGCCAGCGGCACCGAGAGCGGCGAAGGCGGCCATCAGTCGCCACGAGATACCGGCGAACAGCAGCACGAAGATGCCGGTGCTGGCCACCAGCAGGGCGGTGCCGAGGTCGGGCTGCCTTTCGATCAGCAGGGTCGGCACGATGATGATCAGGCAGGCCACGGCGAGGCGTTTTGCCGTCGGTGGCAGCGGGTGGTCGCTGAGATACCAGGCCACCATCATGGGCATGGCCAGCTTCATTACCTCCGAGGGCTGAAAACGGAACACGCCCAGATCCAGCCAGCGCTGCGCGCCCTTGCCGATCTCGCCGGCCACCAGTACCGCCACCAGCAGGCCGAGACCGATGGCGAAGATCCACGGCGCCCAGCGTTTCAGTGGCGCCGGGTTGAGCTGGGCGATGGCGAACATTACCGTGAAGCCTACCCCCAGGCGCACCACCTGCCGCCACACCAGGTCGATGTCCTGCCCGCTGGCGCTGTACAGTACGAACAGACTGATGCCTGACAGCAGCAGCAGACCGAGCAGCAGCGAGGGGTCTATATGCAGGCTTTGAGACAGACTGCGGCGGCGCTGGCCAAGGTCGTGGACAGGGGTGTCGAGCAGGCTCATGGCGTCTTTCCGGCATGTTTAGGGTGGAGATGCCCTTTGTCCAGCAGCCAGACATCCATCACCTTGCGCGCGATGGGCGCGGCGACGGCGCCACCGCTGCCACCGTTTTCGACGATCACGGCGACGGCGATTTTTGGCTCATGTGCCGGTGCAAAGGCGATAAACAGGGCATGGTCGCGCAGGCGTTTCTGGATATCCTCTTCCACGTATTCCTCGTCCTGCTTGATGCCGAATACCTGCGCGGTGCCGGTCTTGCCGGCAATCTCGTAAGGGGCATTGTGGCCGATACGCCGCGCGGTGCCGTGCCGACTGTGTACGACGTCGGTCATGGCCTTGATGATGTAGTGCCAGTTGGCGTGGTCTTCCACCGGCACGGCGATGTTGGAAACCACCGGAAAATCCACCACATCGCCCGTGTCCGGGTCTTCCGTGGCGGCGACGATGCGCGGCCGCAGGTGTTGGCCGTAGGTGGAGAGGGTGGCGGTGGCGGAGGCCAGGGCCAGTGGCGTGACCAGGTTGAAGCCCTGACCGATGCCGGTGATCAGGGTCTCGCCGGGATACCAGGGCTCGCGCTTGGCGCGGCGTTTCCACTCCCGTGAGGGCACCAGTCCGGCCAGTTCACCGCTGGTGTCGATGCCGGTGAGATCATTGAGGCCGAAAGGTTCGAGGAAACGGGAGATACGGTCGATGCCGAGGGTCAGCGCCAGATCGTAGTAATATACATCGCAGGACTCCACCAGCGAACGGTTCAGATCCACCGGGCCGTGGCCGCTCTTTTTCCAGTCACGGTATTTGTGGTCGTCGCCGTCCAGCTGGTACCAGCCGGGGCAGTAGATGCTGGCATCGGGCTCCACCACGCCGTATTCCAGCCCGGCCAGACCGACGAAGGACTTGAGGGTGGAACCCGGCGGGTAACGGCCGCGCAGCACGCGGTTGAACAGCGGTTGGTCGGGCGAGTCGCGCAGGGCGTGGTAGGTCTTGCTGTCGATGCCGCCGACGAACAGGTTGGGGTCGAAACCGGGCATGCTGGCCAGTACCAGCACACTGCCGTCACGCGGGTCGATGGCCACCACTGCGCCGCGTTCCTCGCCCAGGGCCTGCTCGGCGATGCGCTGCATGTCGGCGTCGAGGGTCAGGTGCAGATTGAGACCGGGCTCCGGCGGGGTCTGTTCCAGCACGCGCAGAGTGCGACCCTGGGCGTTGGTCTCCACCTGCTGCACACCCACCTCGCCGTGCAGGATGTCTTCGTAAAATTTCTCCACGCCGGTCTTGCCGATGAAGTCGGTGCCTTCATAGTTGCTGGTATCGATGTTTTGCAGTTCACGTTCGTTGATGCGACCGATGTAACCGAGGGCGTGCACCGCGAGGCTGCCTTGTGGATAGTGGCGGTAGAGGCGTGCGGCGATGTCGACGCCGGGAAAACGGTGGCGGTTGACGGCGAAGCGCGCCACTTCTTCGTCGGACAGGCGCGTGCGCAGGGTGATGGGCTTGAAGCGGCGACTGCTTTGGTAGCGTTTGCGGAAACGTCGTTCATCGTCCTCGGTGATGCTAACGAGCTGGCGCAGCTGTTCGATGGTGATATCGACGTCATCCACCTGCTCGGGGACGACTTGCAGGCTGTAACTGGGCAAGTTTTGCGCCAACAGTACGCCGTTGCGGTCGAAGATCAGGCCACGGGTGGGCGGCAGGGCGGCAATGTGTACGCGGTTATTATCCGACAGCACAGCGTAGGTATCATGCTCGATGACCTGTAGGTTGACCAGCCGTATCATCAGCATCAGCATCAGTACAACGGTGAAGGCCAGCGCGGTGATGGTTCGGTGGGTGAACAGCCGGGTTTCGCGGAAGTGATCCTTGAGGGTGGTGGGTTTGGCCATGGCTCGTTCGCGTCACGCGCGGTGAAGGCTGAGTGACGACGGCTGTGCGGTATTGATGCGGAGGCTCATGATGATGTTCGACCGTTCAACGAACCCGATATTCGCGTCGCAGATGGCGCAGGGTGAGATACACCAGTGGCCAGGCCAGCAGACTGCTCAGGGCCGACAGCCAGTAGGCCCAGGTCTCGATGGACTGACCGAGGATGCCCTTGATCCAGAGTACCAGCATCAGGTGTAGGGCGACCAGCAACATCACGCTGACCGACTGCTGCCAGAGAGGGAACACGCGGATGCGTTGGTGCAGGCGCAGGGCGAGATAGGCGACGATGGCCAGGATCAGGGCGTTTTGGCCCAGCAGTGCGCCACTGGCCACGTCCAGCAGCAGGCCGGCCACCCAGCCGATGACCACGCCCACGCGCTCGGGGATGGCGATACACCAGTACACCAATACCAGCACCAGCCAGTCCGGGCGCAGGGGCTCGGCCCAGTCCGGCAGGGCCAACATGTGCAGGGCTAGGGCGGCGATGAAACTGAGGACGATGATGCCGCCGCCACGGTGTTGGCCAATGCTCATGGCGCCGTGGCGTCCTGTGTCGGCGCCGGGGTTTCATTGGCATCGTCGCTTTGCCGCTGGCGCCCCGTGGGCCATACCAGCAGTACTTCGCGTGAGCGCTCCAGCTTGGCGGTGGGAACGACATGGATCACCGCATAGGGCTGGGTCGGGTTTTTTTCGACCTTGCTGACCACCGCCACCGGGTAGTCCGGCGGGAAGCGTCCGCCGAGGCCGGAACTGACCAGCAGATCGCCCTCAACGATGTCGGTGCTGATGGGCAGATAGGGGATGGTGAGCCGATCCGGCGCACCGGTGCCCACGGCGATGGCGCGCAGGCCGTTGCGATTGACCTGCACCGGGGTGGCGTGGTTGGCGTCGGTGATCAGCATGGCGGTGGAGGATAACGGGCCGAGATGCACGATTTGTCCCATTACGCCGTCGGCCTCGATCAGCGGCTGGCCCAGGTAGACGCCGTCGCGGCTGCCCTTGTTGATCACGACCTGGCGCGTGAAGGGCTCCAGATCCACGGCCAACAATTCACCGATGAGCACCTGCTCGCCGACCTTTTTCGAGGATTGCAGTAGTTCGCGCAGGCGCAGGTTTTCGGCCTTGATGGCGTTGAGTTTCAGTAGCTTGGCCTTGAACAGGGTGTGTTGCATCTTCAGGCGGCTGTTTTCTTCCAGCAGGGTCTCGCGTGAGGACAGGTTTTCATCGATCCAGCTGGAGGCCGACACCGGCAGGTTGACCAGATACTGCAGGGGATAGACCAGGACGGAGATGCCGCCGCGCAGATCCTCGAGATAATTCTGCCGGTGATCCACCGCCATCAGCGCCGCGGAGACGAAGGCCAGTATCACCAGCCGGGTGGTGATGGAGGGACCCTGGATAAATAACGGTTTTATGTGACTGCTCTCCCGGGCCGGGACTCGGCGCTATTCCGACGCAAAGACGTCGGTGCCGGTCTCGTCGATCATCTCTAGTGCACGGCCACCGCCCCGGGCGACGCAGGTGAGGGGATCCTCGGCGATCAACACCGGCAGGCCGGTTTCTTCCATCAGCAGGCGGTCGAAATCGCGCAGCAGCGCGCCACCGCCGGTGAGTACCATGCCGCGCTCGGCGACGTCCGCGCCCAGTTCCGGCGGAGTCTGTTCCAATGCGGTCTTGACGGCACTGACGATGCCGGACAGGGGTTCCTGCAGGGCCTCGAGAATTTCGTTGCTATTGAGGGTGAAGCTGCGTGGAATGCCCTCGGCCAGATTGCGGCCGCGGACCTCGATTTCCAGTACCTCGTCGCCGGGATAGGCGCTGCCGATTTCTTCCTTGATGCGCTCGGCGGTGGATTCGCCGATCAGGGTGCCATAGTTGCGCCGCACGTAATTGATGATGGCCTCGTCGAAACGGTCGCCGCCGATACGCACGGAGGAGGAATAGACGATGCCGGTGAGGGAGATCACCGCTACTTCGGTGGTGCCGCCACCAATGTCCAGCACCATGGAGCCGCTGGCCTCGTTGACTGGCAGGCCGGCGCCGATGGCCGCCGCCATGGGTTCTTCGATCAGGTACACCTCGCGTGCGCCGGCGCCGGCGGCGGATTCACGGATCGCGCGGCGTTCCACCTGGGTCGAGCCGCAGGGCACGCATACCAGTACCCGCGGGCTGGGGTGGAAAAACTTGAACTTGTCCTGATGCACCTTGTGAATGAAGTGCTGGAGCATTTTTTCGGTGACGGTGAAGTCGGCGATGACGCCGTCCTTCAGTGGACGGATGGCTTGGATGTTGCCCGGCGTGCGGCCCAGCATGCGCTTGGCCTCGGCACCGACGGCGGCGATGTTTTTGGGATTGCCGGTGCCGCGCTCCATGCGGATGGCGACTACCGAAGGTTCGTTGAGCACAATGCCCTCGCCCTTGACGTAGATCAGTGTATTGGCGGTGCCCAGGTCGATGGACAGATCGTTGGAAAACAGGCCGCGTAATCGTGCAAACATGAAATTTAGCTCAGGAAATCGGGTGACGGGTCGGGCCCTGGAAACAGGCCGGGAAAATTTGCGCTACTGTAGCAATGCCGAGGGGTTTCGGCAAGGCGCGCCCTTGTACAGGCTTTGGGTGGGCAGCGGTTCTGGGGTAAACTCTGCGCTCCATTTTATCCGCCCTATTGATCCGCCGAGAGATTCCGCTTATGTCGCTGCAAAAGGAAGACGTAGAAAAGATCGCCCACCTTGCCCGCCTGGCCATCGACGAGGCGGATATCCCGGATTATGCGCGTAACCTGTCGTCCATTTTCAGGCTGATCGAAGAAATGGATGCCGTCGATACCGGGGCGGTGACGCCCATGGCCCACCCGCTGGATATGCCACAGCGCCTGCGCGACGATGCGGTCAGCGAGGAAAACCAGCGTGAGCACTTCCAGCAGATTGCGCCGCAGGTGGAAAACGGTCTGTATCTGGTACCCCAGGTCATCGAGTAACACTGATCGGTAACGTGCATGCCGTCGGCAGAGTCCATTTTTTGTTCATTTTTTTGATTTTTTATCTGCCCCCATCAACACCCATTCGATAATGTCACCGCCCATGTATCATCATAAAACCATTGCCGAACTGTCCCGGGGCCTGGCCGCCGGTGAATACACCAGCGAACAGCTGACCCGCCATTTTCTTCAGCGCATTGAAGAACATGGCGCCGCGCTGAACTGTTTTATCACCGTCACCGCCGCTGAGGCCCTGGCGCAGGCGCGTGAGGCCGACCAACGTCGTGCGCGTGGTGAGGCCGGCCCACTCACGGGTATTCCCATGGTGCACAAGGATATCTTTTGCACCGATGGCGTAAAGACGTCTTGCGGCTCGAAGATGCTGGACAATTTTATTGCGCCCTATGACGCCACCGTGGTGCATAAGCTGAAAGATGCCGGCATGCCCATGCTGGGTAAGACCAACATGGATGAATTTGCCATGGGATCAAGCAACGAAACCTCTTTCTACGGGCCGGTGAAAAACCCGTGGAACACGGATACCGTGCCCGGTGGTTCTTCTGGCGGTTCCGCGGCGGTAGTGGCCGCGCGCCTGGCGCCCTTCGCCACCGGCACCGATACCGGCGGTTCGATCCGCCAGCCGGCGGCACTGTGTGGCATCACCGGTCTTAAACCCACCTACGGCCGGGTATCGCGTTTCGGCATGATCGCCTTTGCCTCCAGTCTCGATCAGGGTGGCCCCATGACGGGCAATGCCGAAGACGCCGCGTTGGTGCTGAATGTCATGGCCGGTTTCGATGCGCGCGATTCCACCAGCGCGGAGCGCGAGGTGCCGGATTACAGCGCCGGTCTTGCACGGCCGTTGGACGGCCTGCGCATCGGTCTGCCCCGGGAGTATTTTGGCGCGGGCCTGAATGCCGAGGTGGCAAAAGTCATTGAGATTGCCATCGAGCAATACAAACAGTTAGGTGCCGAGGTGATCGAAATCAGTCTGCCTAACTCAAAATTGTCGGTTCCTACTTATTATGTGGTCGCGCCGGCGGAGTGTTCTTCCAATCTATCGCGCTTTGATGGCGTGCGTTTCGGCTATCGCTGCGAAGCACCGAAGGATCTGGATGATCTGTACAAACGTTCGCGCGGCGAAGGCTTCGGTGCCGAGGTCAAGCGCCGCATCATGATTGGTACCTATGCTCTGTCCGCCGGTTATTACGATGCCTATTATCTGCAGGCTCAGAAGATGCGCCATCTCATCAGTGACGATTTCAAGCAGGCCTTCAAAAATGTGGATGTGGTCATGGGGCCCACTGCCCCTGATGTGGCCTTCGGTCTTGGTGCCAAGAGTGACGATCCGGTCAGTATGTATCTGTCGGACATCTATACCATCGCCGCCAACCTGGCGGGCCTGCCGGGCATGTCCATTCCCGCTGGTTTTGTGAATGAGATGCCGGTGGGTTTGCAGCTCATTGGCAACTATTTCGACGAGGTGCGTTTGCTCAATGTGGCACATAAATATCAGCAGGCGACCGACTGGCACATGCGGTTGCCTGACGCTTACGCGTAGCCTTGACGCTTACGCGTAGTGTTGAGTGCTTAGTGTTTAATGTTGAATGGAAAACACTAAACACTAAACACTAAACACTAAACACTAAACACTAAACACTAAACACTAAACACTAAACACTAAACACTAAACACTAAACACTAAACACTAAACACTAAACACTAAACACCAATATCCGAAGGGTATTCACATGCAATGGGAAGTTGTCATCGGGCTGGAGATCCATGCCCAGCTTGCGACCAAAAGCAAGATATTTTCCGGCGCCTCCACCGCCTACGGTGCGGCGCCCAATACCCAGGCCTGTGCCGTGGATCTGGGTTTGCCGGGTGTACTGCCGGTATTGAATAAAGAGGCCGTGTGCATGGCCGCCAAGTTTGGTCTGGCCATCGGTGCACGGGTAGCGTCGCGTTCGGTATTCGCGCGCAAAAATTATTTTTATCCCGACCTGCCCAAGGGCTATCAGATCAGCCAATTCGAGCTACCCATCGTCGAGGGTGGGTATATCGATATCGACCTGGACGATGGCGGCAGCAAGCGCATCGATGTGACTCGGGCACATCTGGAAGAGGATGCCGGAAAATCCCTGCACGAGGATGTTCACGGCATGACCGGCATCGACCTCAATCGTGCTGGCACGCCGCTGCTGGAGATTGTCTCCGAACCGGACATGCGTTGTGCCAAAGAGGCGGTGGCCTACATGCGTAAAATCCATTCGTTGGTGCGTTATCTGGAAATCTGTGATGGCAATATGCAGGAAGGCAGTTTTCGTTGCGATGCCAATGTCTCGGTGCGTCCCGTGGGCCAGAAAGAATTGGGTACGCGCACGGAATTGAAAAACATCAATTCCTTTCGCTTCGTGGAAAGGGCCATCAACTTCGAGATAGAGCGACAGATCGACGTACTTGAAGGCGGTGGAAAAATCGTCCAGGAAACACGCCTTTATGACGCCGACAAGGACAGTACCCGCGCCATGCGCAGTAAGGAAGAAGCCAACGATTATCGTTATTTTCCCGACCCGGATCTGTTGCCAGTGGTCATTGAGCCGGAATTTTTGGACACACTAAAAACTGGTCTGCCGGAGTTGCCGGACGAGAAGCGTCAGCGTTTTGTCGATGAGTTCGAACTCGGTGCTTATGATGCCGGTGTTCTTACCGCTTCACGCGAGATTGCCGAATACTTCGAGGCGGTGGTGGCCACTGGCGGTGCCGCCAAGCTGTCGGCCAACTGGGTGATGGGGGAGCTGACGGGTGCGCTGAATAAAGGCGGTCAGGATATTGCCGACAGTCCCGTCAGCGCGCAGATGCTCGGTGGCATGATCCTGCGCATCAGCGACAACACCATCTCCGGCAAGATCGCCAAGGAGGTGTTCGAGGCCATGTGGGCCGGCGAGGGTGATGCCGATACGGTAATCGAGGCCAAGGGTCTGAAGCAGATCACCGATACCGGCGCCATTGAGTCCATCATCGACGAGATCATTGCCGCCAATCCCGGTCAGGTGGAACAGTACCGTGGAGGTAAGGACAAGTTGTTTGGTTTCTTTGTCGGTCAGGTGATGAAGGCTACCCAGGGCAAGGCCAATCCGCAACAGGTCAACGAACTGCTCAAGGCCAAGCTCAACGGTTAACCTCTGTGCGGTAGGAGCGGGCCATGCCCGCGAGATGTTTTTCTCTACAGCAGCGATGAACGCGGAGGTCACAGAGGCACAGAGAAAATTATTGAATGCGAGAATGCGAGAAAGGGGTCGCGAGAAAGGGGTCGGGTAGGTCGCGAGAAAGGGGTCGTCGCGAGAAAGGGGTCGGGTACGCGAGAAAGCGCGAGAAAGGGGTCGCGCGAGAAAGGGGTCGGGTAGCGAGGAGAAAGGGCGAGAAAGGGGTCGGGTATGTTGAATCATTCTCAAAATGCGGGATAAAGGGGCGAAAAGGAAGAAAGGGGTCGGGTATGTTGAATCATTCTCAGGAAGAAAGGGGTCGGGTATGTTGAATCATTCTCAAAATGCGGGATAAAGTCTCAAAAGAAAGGAAAGAAAGGGGTCGGGTATGTTGGGGAAAGAAAGGGGTCGGGTATGTTGAATCATTCTCAAAATGCGGGATAAAGGGGCGAAGACAGAAATTCGTCGCTTGCTATCTAAGAAAAAGGAGTTTAGACAAAACATTCTGCGTATTTTAACGATGATACAATTAACCTGACCCCTTAATCGTGACCGACCCCTTAATCGTGACCGACCCCTTAATCGCTGACCCCTTAATCGCTTAATCTCGCCCGAAATCGTCGCTTGTTTCACGGGTTTTCGGGCTGGCACTATCTATATGATAAATAAGGGATAGTTTGTCGTTCTAAGAAAGGAACCTCAGCTTAGTGGGATTAGTGCCCGGTTTCTGTGTCTCATTCCGTATCGGAAAAAAATCCATCGCGGGCATGGCCCGCTCCTACGACAGTGTTGTTTCCTCTATCTCCTTGAAGGCGACAACCCGGTTGCGGCCCAGCGCCTTTGCCCGGTAGAGCGCCTTGTCCGTCTGTGACAGCAGGTTTGATAACGCCTGCTTGGCCGGGTAGCCGGCCTCGGCGCAGCTGACACCGATGCTGGTGGTCATGGGGATGACGGGGTCATCCGTTTTGCACTCTTTGACTTCAAATGCGCGGCGTATCTTTTCCGCCAGTACCAGGGCGCCTTCGGCGGAATCGTTAATGCTGAGTACCAGAAACTCTTCGCCACCAATGCGAAAGATGTAATCGCTGGCACGCGAGAGTTCTCGCAGCAGTTCACCGGCGTGAGTCAGACAGCGGTCGCCAGCCGGATGTCCGTGCTCATCGTTGATGCGTTTAAAATAGTCCAGATCCAGCAGTAATCCGCACAGCCACTTTCTCTCCCGCCGGGCCTGGGCCAGAAGCTTTGGAAACAGGTCGGTCAGATGGCGGCGGTTGTAGAGCCCGGTGAGGGCATCGGTAATGGCGTTTTCTTCCAGCTTGCGGTGCACGCGTTCGATTTCCGCCTGCTTGCTGCGCAGCGCCGTGAGCATTTCGGCGAAGCGATTGAGCAGGGCGTTGATCTCATTGGTCTCCGACGATTTTTGCAGTTTGGGCAACTCGCCATCGGCGACTGCCTGGGTGATTTGCATCAGTTGTTGCAAGGGGCGATTGAAGTTGCGGATGATCAGCAGGCCGGTGATCAGTATTGCTGTACCGCCTACCAGTGCCAGCAACAGGATCAGGTCGCTGTTGTGCGCCAGTTTGTCGAGCAGTTCCTGTTCGGAAATGGCCAGCCACAGCCGGTTGCTTTCTTCATCCGTGTCGCCGAGGGGAATGGCACGTACATGATAGGCTCGTTTGTCGATGGTGATGAGACCGTTGTCCGGCTGGAACTGCCGGCCTTCCGCGCCGGGCAGATTACTGAGTGAGATGCGACCGCTATCGTCGATCAATAAATAATAACCACCAAAGAAGCGATGACGTTCCAGCCAGGCGCGGTCGAGAGGGTGGGTGAGAGCGACGATACCTCGTGGGGCGCCCTGGAAATAAATGCGTGCCCAGGTCACCCGTTCGAAATTCTCCTTACCTTGAAAATAGAAGGTGCCTTCGCTGGCATCGTCTGTCCGGGCGTTGATGACCTGTATCAGGTCACTGTGCTCATCGCCAATAATGGCCTTGCCATCGTTGGCGATGAATGCGGTGCGCTGGACTGGTAGCCAGCCGAAGTTACGCCGATACAGGCTCCACAGGGCTTCTTTTTCGCCATTGATTTCGGTGGTGATGAACATGTATTCCTGAATAATGAGGTCATCGCGCACCACTCCGGTGTAGTGCAGCAGCTTCTCCTTTTCCATCTCGATATTGCTGCGCAGCAGATTGGAAAGATTGAGGCTGTAGATTTCCGCTTCTTCGATAATCACGTTGCGTGAATAGATGTGGGTATAGGCGAGGATACTGATGAGAAATACCATCAGCAGGGCATTGTAGAAGATGATGCGGGCGTGATAGGTGTGGAGCATCACTGCGCCTGAGGCCTCAGTGGCAGCAGCTCATGCCGTCGGGCGACGCGCCGGAAGGCCGGGCCGTGCTGGGTTTCACGAATCAATTCGAGGATGTCCGCTGATGGTGTGCGGCTGGTGATCGCCGACAACTGGCGGAAAAAGGGGTAGGCGTCGCGGGCAAGATTGGCGGCGGCCGGTTGGAGGCCGTCGATGCTGAGCGCCTTGATGCGGTCATCGGGTGCAAAGACCCAGGTGGAGCCGATGTGCCCGATGGCGCCGCTGAAGTCGTTGATGCGCTGGATCATGGTGGCGGCGCTGTTGACGTTGAGGCGTGTCTTGCGGAAATTATCGGGTGAGGGGAGGATCGTCTTCCAGTGCCCGGGGCGGCTTTTGCAGTGCAGGCACGTGATCAGCACGATGGGTTTGTCGGCCCCCCCCTCGTCCTGCCAGTGACTGATTTCACCGCGGAAGATGGCGCGCACCTGTGCGCTGCTGAGATTGTCGGCGGGATTGTCTTCGCGTACCAGAATCAGGATTGGCTCCAGGGCCAGGGGGTGGACGATCAGTCCCTCGCGCTTTACTTCCTTCTCGCTCAGCGGGCAGCAGACGAAACCAAAGGTTTCACGGTTTTCCGCCGCCTGTTTGGCCAGTTTGATGGCCGCGTTGCAGCCTGCGCCGAGCATGGAGTTTTTGCCGTAAAGGCTGATCTTGCGGCCGGTCTTCGCCTCCAGGTCGGCCTCGATGGCGTCGAAGACGATCCACGCAAAATGTGCTCCGATCCCGAGCAGCGCGTCGTCGGCGCCATCTTCATCGGCGCCGGCCGGCGTGAATAGCAGGCACAACATGAGTAAGGCGGCCAAAATTTCCCAATCCGCTTGACGTCTAGGCGACGACAAAGTCCACATCCTCGGTATTGCCGTTTTTCAGGTGGAAACCGCGCATCTCCAGGGTGCCCTCGGTGGCCAGGGAGATGATGATGTAGAGGACATCGGGATAGGTCGCCTCGCGCAGATCCGTGGCCGAGGGCACCGCGGGCGTGTGCGGATGGGAATGGTAGATGGCGAACAGTTCTTCGCCTCGCTCGCGTATCTGACGCATGGCCTCGATTTGCTGCTGTGGGTGCATGCGGAAACGATGTGTGGGTTTTTCGGCGGCATTGGCCACCGGGTAGCAGTGCGCGGGCTGCCCGCTGCGGGCGGAAACAAGGCCGCAGATTTCGCTGTCTTCGGCCTGCTGCGCCTGTTGCAGAATCTGGTTGATCAAGGGGCGGGGAAAGGGAATCGGGGTCATGTCATCTCCAGGGATGTCGCAACGATAAGCTACGCAGTCGCGGCACAGATGGGGCAGTGGGCATCCCTGCGGTAACGCATCTCCCGCCATTCCAGATGGGCGGCATCGAGGATCAGCAGCCGGCCGGTCAGGGGCTTGCCGATCCCGGCCAGCAGCTTGATCGCTTCCAGTGCCTGCATACTGCCGATCACGCCCACCAGCGGCGCCAGTACGCCGCTGGCGCTGCAGTTGGCCCAACTGCTTACTGTGCCGCCGTCGGGCGTGTCGTCATAGAGACAGCGGTAGCAGGGGCTGTTGGCATCATTGCTGAAAACGGTGATTTGTCCGTCCAGGCCCACGGCGGCGCCGGAGACCAGCGGCGTCCGTTCGGCCACGCAGGCGGCGTTGATGGCGAAACGGGTGGTGAAGTTGTCGCTGGCGTCGAGGACGATATCGGCGGTACGTACCGCTTGTAGCAAGGCCTCGCCTGCCAGGCGTTGCGGCAGGGTATCGATCTGCACATCCGGATTCAGCGCCTGTAGCGTCTGCGCCGCGGATTCCACCTTGGGGCGGCCGATGTCGCCGTTCCCGTGGACGATTTGGCGTTGCAGGTTGCTCAGGTCCACCGTATCGAAGTCCGCCAGGGTCAGATGACCCACGCCGGCGGCCGTCAGATACATGGCCACTGGTGAACCCAGTCCGCCGAGGCCGATGATCAGGGCATGGCTGCCCAGCAGGCGCTGTTGCCCCTCAAAGTCCATGGAAGGCAGCATGATCTGCCGACTGTAGCGCAGGAGTTGTTCATCGTTCATGAAGGGTCATTATAAGCCGATCATGGGGTGCGTGTGTGCTGTTAAACACGGGAATTTGAGGGGTAAAAGTGTGAAATATTACCCTTTTTCTCTGTCGACCCCCCGGTTTTGTTATGTATTCTATATGTGGATCCACTGCTGTTCCGCCAACCGAATCACACGGTCGTGTCAGCGGGCGGTTCATAGGGCAGGTGGAAATTGTTGTGTATATGTGTAGGGCTCCTGGACGTTAGATGAATAACCAACAGATCTATTTTTCCGCGCTGACCTCAATGCGCGGCGTGGCCGCGCTTGGGGTCGTGCTTTTTCATTCTTTGGCAATCCTTCCTCAGGTCGCACAACAGGTACCCGCTTTGTTTAGCGCGAAGGGTTATTTGTGGGTCGATTTCTTTTTTGTGCTCAGTGGTTTCGTTCTGGCGCATAGCAATGGAAAAAAATTTGCGGGAAGCTTCACACCTGTTACTTATAAGTCTTTTATCGTCGCAAGATTTGCCAGGATTTATCCGGCGTATATTGTCGTGTTGGCATTGTTTGTCCTGCTGGAATTTCTGGCACAGACTGCGGCCATTGCCAGGTTCGGTGAAGATATTCGCGAGGCCTTTTTTGCCGGGCCATATGCGCCCGAGGCATTGCTTAGCAATATCCTGATGCTGCAATCGGTGGGGGTGCATGACCAACTGACGTGGAACATGCCCGGGTGGTCTCTGAGTGCCGAGTGGCTGGTCTATCTGCTCGTGCCGCTGATATTTTATTTTTTTTACGGTTGTGGTTATTGGGCCTGCGTTTTGTTGGCGGTCTTGTCGATCGGCGGATTGCTTGGCCTGCAATATTCGTTGGGCAGGGATGATCTTGATATTACCTATGATTTTGGTGCGGTCAGATGTCTGTTGGAAGTGGCGCTGGGCTACGCACTTTGCCGGCTGAGGTCTGTTGGCGCATTGGTAGAGTCTTTGCGGGGTGATATGGCGGCATTGTTGGTTCTTTTTGCTATTCCTGTCGGTATGTATTTGTCGATACCGGATGTCGGTATCGTGTGCCTCTTTGCGCTCACCATTGTGGTGTTGTCTCTCAATGATGGCCGGGTTCAAACGTTTTTCAGTGTAAGGCCCCTGTTGTTTATCGGTACCATTTCCTATTCGATATACCTCGTGCAATGGTTGCTTTTTCGTGCCGTAAAATTGTATTTGGCGATATATCTGGATACCAATCCCGCAGAGTATTTTTCGCCATCGACGGGCTGGATATTTGTGGGCTCCATCATCGTCGGAAGTATTCTGATGGGCGGGTTGTTGTACTGGCAGGTGGAAAAGCCCATGCACGATAGAGTGAAGCGGACGCTATTGTGAGGCTTGCCGTTTCCCGGATGATTTATCGTGATTTGGGCAGCGGACTGTCGTGGTCGTGTTAGAGGTATTCAGGAATGATTGCGCAGGTGCTTGGGGTGGGGGTCGCGGCAGCCGTGATTGCGCTGCTGGTAGCTGTTGATGAAGACGTCGAGGGTGGCGTTAGCCTTGTCGTGGCTGCGCCCCATGTTGGCCAGCTCGGTTTCTTCGCAATAATAGATGAGAGCGCGTCTCATGCGGCACAGCAGGCTGTTGTCCAGGTGGAAGCCCAGTTCGGCGAGGGATTCCTCGATGATTTGCAGGTTGATCTGACTGAGTCTGTAGTGAATGTGAATACTGTCACGGGTGAGAGCCTGCACGGTGTCAACGCCTGCGGCGTTGAGCAGCAGCTGGGCGGCGTCTCGCGCCGGCTCGGCGGTGGGGTCGAGGGTGCAGAAACGAACCTCGCGCTGTTTGATTTCTTCGCTGGGAAGGAGTGAGTCCGACATACCTTGAGCCTAGTCGGGCTGGTGCTGATTTCAAGTCGATTCGACGCGTTTCGCCCTCATAAGAGAGAAGGGAGGCTGATGTACCCCAGATGGCATGGCTTCGCCAGTGTTTACAGATTCTTGCTTCTCTTTCGTCAGGCTGCTGAAACAAAAATTTTTAATAGCCGGTTAGAGAAATGCGTCCGGCCATTTTCTTGCGGAATGGTAAACGGTGAGGATTTGGATCTGATGTCCTTTGATCCGAGTAAGGCATGATATTGAGGAGTTTCGCAATCATCAGTTCACATGTATCGCGTACTCGCTATTCGGGAGGGGGATCGTGTGCATGGCGCACGCTACGGGCAGGTGCGCGGTGCGTACAGGCACTTCCCTGTGAATGCCATGGCCTTGTCGTGGGCTGAGTGGTGATTTTAGGGTTATCGTTGTATCTGTTGAACATGTGCGCCATTTCGGCATCGTCGGCAAATCTGTCTTCGTCAGCCGCCTCGATGCGCTCGACTTGCCATGCCTGCATTTCAAGCATCTGTTCGGTCACCTGGTTGACCAGGTAATTTCTGGATCTGTCTTGCTGTTTTGTCAGCTTGTCGAGTTGCTTCACCTTTTTTGCTGTCTGTGCGGACGGTAAATGCTTCAGTACCCATCAGCTTAATACCTCGAATGCTTCATGGTGGTTCACTTGTGATCATCGCACAACCGGAGATGTCGGCAGGGGAGGTATGGGGGGCTGTGCGCCCCTGGCTGATTCGGTCGTGGCCACTCAGATCAGAGTGAGTGGCTACCTCGCAGTAGCCCTGGGCGGCGAGGATAGCGCGGACGGCGGATCCCTGATCGTAGCCGTGTTCCAGCAGCAACCATCCGCCAGGTCGCAGATGTTCATGGGCCTCATGGGCGATCTCGCGGATGTCATGCAGGCCGTCGGGGGTGGAGCCGAGGGCGGCGGCAGGTTCGAAGCGCAGGTCTCCGCGGTAGAGGTGGGGGTCGTCCGGATGTATATAGGGTGGGTTGCTGGCGATCAGCGCCAGGCGTTCACCGGCCAGCGGCGCCAGCCAGGGGCCAAGGCGGAATTCGATGTTGCCGATCCCCAGTTTTTTGGCATTGCTGCGGGCCACCTGTAGGGTGGCTGCCGAGACATCCGTGGCGATGAGATGGCAACGGGGCCGTTCGCGCGCCAGGGCCAGGGCAATGGCGCCACTGCCGGTGCCTAGATCGGCGATGCGCCAGTCGGCTGCCAGCGGGATGTGTTCCAGGGCCAGCTCCACCAGCCGTTCAGTCTCCGGGCGTGGAATCAGAGTGTCCGGGGTGACGCGCAGGGTCATGTCCCAAAAATCGCGTTCGCCAGTGATATAGGCGATGGGTTCACCGGCGGTGCGGCGCATCAGCAGATGATCGAACGTATCCTGTTGCTCCGGGCTCGGGACATGATCCGGCCAGGTGCGCAGCCAGCTGCGGTTTTTGCCGAGGGTGAAGGCAAGGAGGATCTCCGCCTCCAGGCGGGCGGATTCCGTGTTGTCTGCGAGTTTGGTGCGGGCCTGTTGCAGCAGGTCTTCGATGTCGTAGCGGGGAGGCATGGCGAATCCGGTGGTAACGGGTGGCGGCATTATCTCTCTAACTCCTCTTGCAAGGGACTAGGGCCGTTCGCTGCGAGGCGCGCCTCGCCTAAAAGCGCCTGCTGTTGGTGCCCTGAATGCTGGCAGACCCACTGAACCCGTCAATATAACTTTGGCGGAGTACTGGATCTTACAAGTGGTCGTGCTTTCCGGGGTGCTGAGTGAGTGTGGTGGGTCAGTCTTCGCTCAGCTGTGCCAGTTGCTGGATCTGGTGTTCGTTGACCAGCGGCTCGATGATCGGTTCGAGGTCGCCCTGCATGACCTCGTCGAGCTTGTAGAGGGTGAGGTTGATGCGGTGGTCGGTGATGCGCCCCTGCGGAAAATTGTAGGTGCGGATGCGCCCGGAGCGGTCGCCGCTGCCGACCAGGGATTTTCGTGTGGCGGCCTGTTCGGCCTCCTGTTTTTCGCGCTCTGCGGCAGTGATACGGGCGGCCAGCAGGGCCATGGCGCGGGCACGGTTCTTGTGTTGCGAGCGCTCGTCTTGGCATTCCACCACGGTACCGGTGGGCAGGTGGGTGATGCGGATGGCGGAGTCGGTCTTGTTGACGTGCTGGCCACCGGCGCCGCTGGCGCGGAAGGTGTCGACCTTCAGGTCGGCGGCGTTGATCTCGATCTGGGCCACCTCGGCCACCTCGGGCATGACCGCCACGGTGCAGGCGGAGGTGTGGATGCGGCCCTGGGATTCTGTTTCCGGCACGCGCTGCACGCGGTGCCCGCCGGACTCGAACTTGAGTCGCGACCAAGCGCCCTGACCGATGATGCGCAGGATGATTTCCTTGTAACCACCGTGCTCGCCCTGGCTTTCAGTGATGATCTCGATCCGCCAACGGCGGCGCTCGGCATAGCGTGAATACATACGAAACAGGTCACCGGCGAACAGCGCCGCTTCGTCGCCACCGGTACCGGCGCGGATTTCGAGGAAGATGTTGCTGTTGTCGTTGGGATCTGTGGGCAGCAGCAGTTTTTGCAGTTCCAGTTCCAGCGCATTGCGGCGGGCCTTGGCGGTCTTCAGTTCTTCCTCGCCCATCTCACGCATGTCCGGGTCGTCGTCGCTGAGTAGGGTGTTCGCTTCGCTGATGTCATCCAGGGTGCAGCGGTATTGCGCGAAGCATTTGGCGACCGGTTCGATTTGTGCGTATTCCTGCGACAGCTCGCGGAACTGGTTCTGATCCGAAATAACGCCGGGGTCGGCGAGCAGGCCGCTGATTTCCTCGAGGCGTTCGCCGATGGTTTCCAGCTTGTGATGGATGGACGGTTTCATCTGTACTTCTACGTGGTGGATTAAGGGGGAGAGGGTGCCGCAGGGCGGGCGGTGGATCGAGCGCTAGAGACCGTCGTCGTCGAGTTCGAACAGCTCATGGGCTGTCGCGAAGACCTCACGACGGTCGTCGTAGCCGGCGTGCTTGAGTTGTACGCTGGGAGTGTGGATCAGCTTGTTGGTGAGGCGCAGGGCCAGTTCACTCATGACTTGTTCGGGATCCTTGCCGGCGTGCAGCAGGCGCAGGGCGCGTTCCAGTTCCTCGTCTTTCTGCGCGCGGGCCTTGCTGCGCAGGGCGCGGATGGTGGATACGGCATTCAGCGACTGCAGCCAGTGCATGAAGTGGGAGACCTGGGCGTCGATAATCTCCTCGGCCTGCTGAGCGGCTTCCTGGCGTGAGCGCAGGCCTTCCTGGATGATGTCCTGCAGGTCGTCCACGGTGTACAGGTAGACGTCGTCGAGGTTGCTGACCTCGGGTTCGATGTCGCGTGGTACGGCGATATCCACCAATAGCATGGGTTTGTGTTTGCGCGCCTTGAGGGCGGTCTCCACGCTGCCTTTGCCGAGGATGGGCAGCGGGGCGGCGGTGGAGGATATGACGATGTCGGCCTCGGCCAGGTGGTCGTTGATCTCCGGCAGGGCGATGGCGTAGGCGCTGAATTCCTGTGCCAGGGCGTGGGCGTTTTCCACGGTGCGGTTGGCGATGATCATGCGTCCGATGCCGCTTTGGTGCAGGTGGCGGGCCGTCAGCTCGATGGTCTCGCCGGCACCGATGAGCAGTGCCGTATGATCCTCGAAATTACTGAAAATCTGTTTCGACAGGCTGACTGCGGCGAAGGCCACGGATACCGCGCTGGCGCCGATAGCGGTATCCGTACGCACTCGCTTGGCGACGGAGAAGGTGTGCTGGAACAGGCGGTCGAGATGTCCGCCCAGGGTTCCCGCCTCGCTGGCGGTGGCGTAGGCATCCTTGATCTGGCCGAGGATCTGCGGCTCGCCGAGCACCAGCGAGTCCAGTCCGCTGGCCACGCGCAGCATGTGGCGCACGGCCTCGTCACCGGGGTGCAGGTAGATGTAGGGGTCGATATCTCGTTTGTCGAGCTTGTGATATTCTCGAAACCAGTCGACGATGGCCCGTCCGTCGCCGGACTGTAGGCCACAGTACAGCTCGGTGCGATTACAGGTGGAAACGATGGCCGCTTCTCGAATCTGCGGACGCGAGACCAGATCTCTCAGGGCGTCCATCAGTTGTCCAGGGGCAAACGCCACCCGCTCGCGGATATCCACCGGAGCTGTTTTATGGTTAATGCCGAAGGCTAGAAGAGACATGCAGCAGTAGTGTTAGCGTCCGATTGATGAACACAAGATTCTGCGTGATAAGTCGAAGTAATACAAGTTAACCGGGATATTTCATGAATATGCATAATAAAGAATGCACAAGCGAGATTATGTATGACTTCATGAAATATCCGGGTTAGGCGTTTGGTATCGTTGCCGGGCTCGGGGGGCTCGGGCTGTCGGAGCGAATAAACCGCGCCCGATGTGGTCGAACAAAAATGTTGGCCCGTCTTCAGGGCCGTTATGGAGTGATAGATGAAGCCATTGATGTTTGTCTTACTGGCGGTCATGGCCGTAGCAGGCTGTGCCGTCAGTCCGGTGGATACCGCGCCCCCGAAGGTGCCGGATTCAGACACTGTCAGCGCGCCGGCTGTATCAGATGCGCCCTCGGAGGCACCCGTAACACAGCGGGATATCCCGCCGGAAGTCATGTATCAGCTGTTGATCGCGGATATCGCCTCGCAGCGTGGCCAGCTGGGTGTTGCCATCGCCAACTATCTGGCGGCTGCGAAGACGGCTCGCGCGCCCCGCCTTGCGCAACGTGCCGCCCGTGTGGCGTTATTCGCCAAGGCGCTGAAACCGGCATTGGAGGCGGCAAGCCTGTGGGCCGAACTGGCGCCGGAAAATCCTGAGGCACGTCGTATGTTGGGGGCATTGTTGCTGACCTTCGGTCGTGCGCCGGAGGCGGAGGCGCAGTTTGATGCCTATCTCGGCCTGTCTGCGGCCCTGCCTAATCGGGGCTTTCAGCAGGTCGCCAATCAGCTGGCGAGCGAACAAAACCGTGTTGCCGCGATGACGGTGATGGAGAACCTGCTTGCCACCCGAGGGGACGAACCCCACGCCTGGCTGGCCCATGCCTGGTTGTCCATGCGTCAGGGCAAGCTCGATCAGGCGCTGGCATCACTGGACAGGGCCGAGGCACTGAAGCCCGGTTGGCGGCAGGTCGTGGTGCTGCGGGCGCGAGTGATGGGTCAGCAAGGGCACCAGCAAGAGGCGGTGGATTATCTGGCCGCCCAACTCGATGGCGAGTTATCTGATGACCCCGATGTACGCATGACCTATGCGCGCTTGCTGACCGAGGTCAATCAGCTGGAGCCGGCGCTGAAGGAGTTCAACGCGCTGGCCGAGGCTTACCCGAACAATGTCGAGGTGCGTTATGCCGCCGGTGTGTTGTCATTGCAGTTGCAGAAACTGGAAGCGGCCAAGATCCATCTCAAGGCTGTGCTGACGTCGAGGCAACGTATGCTGGAGGCCAATTTCTATCTGGGCCGGATTTATGAGCTGCAGGGCGACAAAGAGCAGGCGTTGGCGCATTATCTGGCGGTACGTCACGGTGATTTCTATATCAATGCCAATGCCCGTGCGGCCAGCCTGATGGTGGACGCCGGGCGGTTGGATGAGGCCCGCAAGTTACTGCGCTCCCTGCGTGTTCATAGTGACGAAGACCGCCATCGCCTCACCCTGATTGAGGGCGAACTGCTGCGGCAGGCCGGCGAGTACCAGGCGGCATTCGATTTTTTCAGCGAAAAACTACAGGCGTCACCGGATAACACCGCCCTGCGTTATGCCCGCGCCCTGCTCGCGGAACGACTGGACAAGCTGGATCTGGCGGAACAGGATCTGCGCGCCATTATCGAACGCGAGCCCGGCAACGCCCAGGCCCTCAATGCGTTGGGTTACACCCTGGCGGATCGCACGGATCGCTACGACGAGGCGCTGGGCTATATTCAGCGCGCCCTGGCCGTTGAGCCGGAAGACGCGGCAATCATTGACAGCATGGGCTGGGTACACTACCGGCTGGGCAATCTGGAAAAGGCCCGCGACTACCTGCGCAAGGCACTGGATCTGGTCAAGGATCCGGAAATTGCCGCCCACCTTGGCGAAGTGCTGTGGAAACTGGGTGACCGGCAGGCCGCCACCGAGGTCTGGGAGACGCACATGAAACAGTTTCCCGGGCACGATGGTCTACGCAAGGTGATGAAACGGTTCGGCCTGTGAGAGTGCGGGCCTTTGCCGTTCTCACGATCATTCTGTTGCTGAGCGGTTGTGCCAGCCAGTCAAGCCGGCCGGTACTGACGTCGCATGAAGAGGCCCAGGCGTGGCAGGTGCACCAGGCCCTGGTGTCGGGACTGGATGAATGGGCCTTGTCCGGTCGTATTTCGGTGCGCACGGAGGACGACAGCTGGAGTGGAAAGCTGCGTTGGCGGCAGGGAGGCGGGCAGTTTCACATTGCCTTTGATGCGCCGATGGGCATGGGCGCCGCCCGGTTGCACAGTGACGATGCCGGTGTGCACATGGCGGTGCCCGACGGCAAGGAATTCACCGCCCCGGATGCCGAAAGCCTGCTGTATCGGTTTTTCGGTATGCGCCTGCCGGTGGCCGGCTTGCGCTACTGGGTGACCGGTCTGCCGCAGCCGGGTATGCCGTCAAATCTCGAATATGATGGCGCCGGCCGCTTGGCGCGAATGCAGCAGGCCAGCTGGGATATCCGCTATCGGGGTTACATGTATGTGCAAAATATCGCTTTGCCGCGGAAAATGTTTATTGAAAACAGTCGGTTGAATGTACGTCTAGTGATCGAACGTTGGGATGTGCAGGTCTGAGCGCTGATACAGTACACTCGCTTTCCATGAAAGACTTTGCCCCCGTGTCGTGGCCGGCCCCGGCCAAACTCAACCTATTTTTGCATATCACCGGTCGCCGCATGGATGGCTACCACGAGTTGCAGACCCTGTTTCAATTCATCGACTTTGCTGATGAGTTGCATTTTCGCGTCGATGACAGTGGCGTGGTGCGGCGTCGCGAGGTGCTTGCCGGCGTGGCGGAAGAGGCCGATCTGACGGTGCGGGCGGCGCGTCTTTTGCAGGCGGAAAGCGGCTGTACGCAGGGGGTGGAAATCCATATCGACAAGCGCCTGCCCATGGGCGGCGGTCTGGGTGGCGGCAGTTCCGATGCCGCCACCACCTTGGTGGCGCTCAACCGGCTGTGGGGCCTGGGGCTGTCGGAAGACCGTCTTGCTGCGCTGGGGCTGAGGCTGGGCGCCGATGTGCCCGTGTTCGTGCACGGCCGCGCCGCCTGGGCCGAGGGGGTGGGTGAAAGGTTGCAGGTCGTCGATCTGCCGGAGCCCTGGTTCGTGATTCTGCGGCCCGATGCCCATGTCGCCACGGCAGAATTGTTTGCTGATCCGCAATTGACACGCGATCTCCAACCGATCAAAATACGCGATTACCTCGCCGGGGATGGGCGAAATGTGTTCGAACCTCTGGTTCGGGCGGCTTACCCTGACGTCGATGCGGCGTTGACGTGGTTGAATGCGCGCGCGGCGGGTCGTATGACCGGCACTGGTGCCTGCGTGTTTGCTGCCTTTGAGCGCGAAGCGCAGGCGCGGGATGTGGCCGCGCAGGCCGAAGGCCGCTGGCGCGCAATTGTTGTGCGGGGTTGCAACCGCTCGCCGTTGTTGACGGTTTGCGGGGGTTGAAGAGGTTTTTTTAGCGGGCCGTCGCCAAGTGGTAAGGCGCGGGATTTTGATCTCAGCATGCGCAGGTTCGACAAATTCGTCGGAACCGAAGGGGTGAGGCGCAGGACGCGCCGAACAATCCTGCTGGGGGAGGCAGGGTTCGTCGTACATAGTTTATTGGGCCGTCGCCAAGCGGTAAGGCACTGGGTTTTGATCTCAGCATGCGCAGGTTCGAATCCTGCCGGCCCAGCCATAATTCAGTGTTTAGTGTTTAGTGATAGCACGAACAACTAAGCACTCAACACTCAACACTAAACACTATATTTCTCCAGGGGTTTCGCGTGTCTGACGGCAGCATGATGGTGTTCACCGGGAACGCCAATCCACAGCTCGCACGATCGGTGGTGAACTACCTCAGTCTGCCCATAGGGCGGGCCAATGTAGGCAAGTTCAGCGATGGTGAAGTCGCGGTTGAAATCATGGAAAATGTCCGTGGTCGGGATATTTTCGTGGTGCAGCCCACGTGTTCGCCCACCAATGACAATCTGATGGAGCTGCTGGTGATGATCGACGCCCTGCGTCGCGCCTCGGCCTATCGCATTACCGCCGTCATTCCCTATTTCGGCTATTCGCGTCAGGATCGCCGCCCGCGCTCGGCGCGCGTGCCGCTGACCGCGCGGCTGGTGGCGGACATGATTACCACTGCCGGTGCCGACCGTGTGCTGACCGTGGATCTGCACGCCGATCAGGTACAGGGCTTCTTTGCCAGACCGGTGGACAATATTTACGCCTCACCGATTTTGCTGGGCGACATCTGGCGTCAGGAATACCAGGAGCTGATGGTGGTATCGCCGGACGTGGGCGGTGTAGTGCGCGCCCGCGCCCTGGCCAAGCGCCTCGACGATGCCGATCTGGCCATCATCGACAAGCGTCGCCCGCGCGCCAACGAGGCCAAGGTGATGAACATCATCGGCGACGTGGAAGGCCGTAGCTGCGTGTTGGTGGACGACCTGGTCGATACCGCCGGCACTCTGTGCAAGGCCGCGCAGGCCCTGAAAGACAATGGCGCGGCGCGGGTGATGGCCTACTGTACCCACCCCGTTTTGTCCGGCCCGGCGGTGGAAAACATCGAGGCTTCCGTACTCGAC
This sequence comes from Gammaproteobacteria bacterium, assembly GCA_011051755.1. GTDB lineage: Bacteria > Pseudomonadota > Gammaproteobacteria > SZUA-152 > SZUA-152 > DRQN01. The sequence continues at coordinate 3,183 of DRKN01000022.1, read as the reverse complement.
GCGCTGGTGGTTACCGACACTATTCCGCTGAGCGAAGAGGCCATGGCCTGCACGCGCATCCGCCAACTCTCCATTGCCGAGTTGCTGGCGGAAACCATGCGCCGGGTCAGCAACGAGGAATCGGTCAGTTCGCTGTTTATGGATTAAACCTGAAACCACGGATTCCTGAATGTATTATTGGTGGGGTTTTTCCCGCCATAATCCGCGCCCCTGGTCGCAAGGGGCGCGGTTTTTTGTCACTACTGATTGGAGCAAGACAATGAAAGTCGATTTTACACTGACTGCCGAACGCCGGATGGACGTGGGGAAAGGTGCGAGCCGCCGCCTGCGTCATGCCGGCAAAATCCCTGCCGTGATGTACGGTGCGGGCGAAGATCCGGTTTCCCTGACCCTGGATCACGACAGCTTCATGCACCGCCTGGAGCACGAAGCCTTCTACTCCCACATTCTTACCCTCAGCGTCGATGGCCAGATGTACAAGGCAGTGCTGAAAGACCTTCAGCGCCACCCGGCCAAGAATCGCATGCTGCATGCCGATTTCCTGCGTGTGGGCGAGGACGACGTCATCCACATGTCCGTGCCATTGCACTTTATTGGCGAAGATGTCGCCCCGGGCGTCAAGGCCGGCGGTCTGGTATCGCACCTGATGACCTCGGTGGAGATCATCTGCAAGGCCGGTGAGCTGCCCGAGTACCTCGAAGTGGATCTGTCCACCCTTGAGGCGGGTGATTCTTTGCATCTGAGCGACATCAAGCTGCCCGCAGGAGCCATCATCGCCGCCCTTCAGCATGGCGATGATCATGATCAGCCGGTGGCCAGCATTCACATGCCGCGTGGCGCCAGCGATGATGATGGGGCCAACGAAGATGAAGCGGGCGAGGAAGAGTCCGCCGAATAAGGGCGCCTTTTCGTGATCGACGGAAAGCCGGCGTTGTCTGATTCTGTGCAACTCATCGTTGGCCTGGGAAATCCCGGGCCGAAGTATGCGCAGACGCGGCACAACGTCGGCTTTTTGTTTGTCGATGAACTGGCGCGCAGCAAGGGCGCCACATTTCGGCCCGAGGCCAAATTTCACGGCGAAGTGTGCAAACTTCACCTGGACGGCCGCGAGCTTTGGTTGCTGAAGCCAAATACCTTCATGAACCGCAGCGGACAGGCCGTGGCCGCGTTGGCGCGTTTTTACAAGATTCCGCCCGAGGCCATTCTGGTGGTGCATGACGAGCTGGACATTCCGGCCGGTCAGTTGCGCCTGAAGAAGGGCGGTGGGCATGGTGGGCACAATGGCCTGCGCGACATTATCGGCCAGTTGGGGAGTCGTGAGTTTTTACGCCTGCGCATCGGTATCGATCATCCGGGGCATGCGAGCGAGGTCAGCAACTATGTGCTGAGCAAGGCCGGCCCCGACGAGCGTATTTGTACCGAGGCGGCCGTCGACGAAGCCTTGCGTGCCTTGCCGCAGATCATCGACGGTGACTTGCAGGCGGCCATGAACCGGCTGCATCGTCGTCAATGAAGGACTTGGCCTCCAGGGCTGGGTGCTTGGGTTTTGTAGGGTGGGCATCGCCCACCATCTCCACTGAAATATGTCATTAGAGACTGAGAAATGGGATTCAAATGCGGCATTGTCGGCCTGCCCAACGTGGGCAAATCGACCCTTTTCAATGCACTCACCAAGGCCGGCATCCAGGCCGCCAACTATCCTTTTTGCACCATCGAGCCCAACGTCGGCGTCGTACCGGTGCCGGATCCGCGCCTCGATGCGTTGGCGGTGATCGTCAAGCCCCAGCGGGAGCTGCCCACCACCATCGAGTTCGTCGACATCGCCGGCCTGGTGGCCGGGGCCTCGAAGGGTGAGGGCCTGGGCAACCAGTTCCTCGCCAACATCCGTGAGACCGATGCCATTGCCCATGTGGTGCGTTGTTTCGAGGACGACGACGTGGTGCATGTGGCCGGCAAGGTCAGCCCGCTGGATGACGTCGAGGTGATCAATACCGAACTGGGTCTGGCCGATCTCGAATCGGTGGAGAAAGCCATCACCCGCCAGACCAAGGTGGCCAAATCCGGTGACAAAGACGCCAAGGCCCGCCTCGCCGTGTTCGAGCCCCTGCGCGAGCATCTCGATGCCGGCAAGCCGGCGCGCACCCTGCCGCTGGACGATGATCAGCGCGCCTTGCTGCACGATCTGCATCTGCTCACCATCAAGCCCACCCTGTACATCGCCAACGTTGCTGAAGATGGTTTTGAGGACAACACAGCGCTGAACCAGGTGCGCGAACTGGCTGCCAGCGAAGGTGCCCAGGTGGTACCCGTGTGTGCCGCTATCGAGGCTGAACTGTCGGAACTGGACGACGAAGACCGTGCCGAATTTCTGCAGGAACTGGGTATCGACGAGCCGGGCCTCAACCGTGTTATCCGTGCCGGTTACAGCCTGCTGCACTTGCACACCTATTTCACCGCCGGAGAGAAAGAGGTGCGTGCCTGGACTGTGCACGTCGGCGCCACTGCGCCGCAGGCGGCCGGTGTCATCCATACCGACTTCGAAAAAGGCTTCATCCGTGCCGAAGTCATCGCCTATGACGACTTCATTGCCTGCAAGGGTGAGCAGGGTGCCAAGGAAGCCGGCAAGTGGCGCCTGGAAGGCAAGGACTACGTGCTACAGGACGGTGACGTGATGCACTTCCGCTTCAATGTCTGAAGTGACGACAAGGCCCATTTCGGGCTGGACAAGGGGGGCGGGAAAACGTAGAATTCCGCCTCCTTTTTGATCCCCTAAGTCCGACAGGCTCCTAAGGGGTCATGCGGCAAAATGGCTATGTAGCTCAGCTGGTTAGAGCACATCACTCATAATGATGGGGTCCCCTGTTCGAATCAGGGCATAGCCACCATATTCCACTTCCACGATTTTTCCGGGGTGTCTAAAAACAGCCTGGAGATTCGTCGTGACCCTTCTGTGACCAGCATTGGAAACCAGTGTTTCTGTGGACTGTTTTTTGATGTCAATGTTGACCTGTTCCCTATATGGTCATTTCCTGTTTAGGCTGAAGTTCGAATAAGAATTCCTCTCATTTACTCTCTAACCTCCAGATATCCATGAGCTTTTTCTCGATTCTTGGCACTTTCCGGTTCAAAGTGTACCCATGTAATATGCGCTTATTATGCTTGCAAAGTAGTGATATTTGTATA
>DRKN01000021.1 GCA_011051755.1 Gammaproteobacteria bacterium | reverse complement strand
CGTTAATGGTGACGGTACGGCTTTCACCAGCGGCCAAGGCGGTAAACGTCCACGCGGCCTCCATGCCATCCAGGCACCACCCGCCGGGACAGCCCGCCGCATTCGGCTCGGCATCGGTGGTGAAGTAGAAACGCAGTTCCGGCGGCACCGTGAACACCACCGAGACATCATCCAGCGGCTGGGCTGAAACATTGCTCACCGTGATAGTGAACGGTGCCCGTCCATCGGCGCTGACGACGCCCTGGGCACTGACATCAAGCAGCAGGTGTGACTTGACCATCAATGGCGTGGACAGGGTGGTCTGGACATCATTAATGCCATCGCTGACGGTCAGGCGGGCGGCGTAGTTGCCGCTGGCGGCATAGACATAATCCCGTGAAGCCATGTTGACACAGTCATCGATGGTGTAGTCGTCGGTGCCGTCGGCATCGACGTCGAGCTTGCAGGTCAGGGTATCGCCATCGGCATCGCTGACCTGCCAGTAGAAGGTAGTGGCGACCGTGGTATAGGCCGGCGCTGGGTTTACGCTGAAACTCTCAATCACTGGTGGCGTGTTTGTTGCGTTGTTAACGGTAATGGTGACACTTTGTTCAACCGTGCTGCCATTACCGTCGTTAACGGTCAACGTGGCAATGTAATCGCCCGCCGCTGCATAGGTGTGCGCCTGCGAGGTGGTTTTGGCACAATCGTCAATGGTGTAATCGGCGGAGCTGTCAGCATCGACATCCAGCGTGCAAGTCAGCGTGTCGCCGTCTGCATCGCTGACATCCCAGCTAAACGTAGCAGAATCCCCTTTCTCTACGGGGTTCGGAGTAACACCAAGGTTGTTATCAAACACCGGCGCCGTATTGGAAACCACAAGATTGATGGTCTGTTCAACCATCCCACCATTGCCATCATCGACGCTCAGCTTGGCGGTGTAATCACCCGCCGCTGCATAGGTATGCGTCTGCGTGGTGGCATTGGCGCAATCGTCAATGGTGTAATCGACGGTGCTGTCACCATCGACATCCAGCGTACAGGTCAATGTGTCGCCGTCCGCATCGCTGACATCCCAGCTAAACGTAGCAGAGTCCCCTTTCTCCACGGGGTTTGGAGCAACACTAAGGTTGTTATCAAACATCGGTGCCCTGTTACCGGGCGCCACGGGATCGACTGTCAGGGATACGGTCTGCTCAACCATCCCGCCATTGCCATCATCGACGGTCAACTTAGCGGTATAATCGCCCGCTGTTGCATAGGTATGCGCCTGCGAGGTGGTATTGGCGCAGTCGGAAATGGTGTGATCGACGGCGTTGTCACCATCGATGTCCAGGGTACAGGTCAGTGTATCACCGTCTGTATCGCTAACATCCCAGCCGAAGGTCACCGGACTGCCGGCACTGACCGGGTTGGGAGTGACACTGAAGTCGCTATCGAAAACCGGCTGCGTATTGGCCACAGTAACGGTGACGGTAACAGTGCGATCCGCTGTGCCGCCGTTTCCATCACTCACGGTCAACTTGGCGGAGTGGCTGCCCGCAGCTGTATAGGTATGCGCCTGCGACGTGGTATTGGCGCAGTCGGAAATGGTGTGGTCGACGGTGCTGTCACCATCGACATCCAGGGTACAGGTCAGCGTGTCACCGTTTACATCACTGACATCCCATCTGAAGGTCACTGGCGTGTTAATACCCGTGGCATTCGGCGCCGCCTGGAAGCTGTTGACCATTGGCGGTTTTTGATTATCGCCGCCTCCGTCATCATCATCGCCACCACTGCCACAGGCTGCCAACAAACCGGCCATAAGAAAAAAGGCTCCCTTGAGCAAATACTGTACACTCATCACATATCTCCCTTAAATCCATTACCATGGTATTTATATACCTTCGCGCATACCTTACAATTTAAGGCATCATACATCAAGCGCTTCAGTGCAAATGTAAAAAGTCCTCTTGTGGCCTCCCAATTCACGGTATGAGGTACTCCACCGGAGTGACGAACCGGGGGGCAGATGGTCTATCTGCCGTCAAGGGACATCGCGCCCATGGCACGCTGCGGGCAGACTCTCCTCATGTGCGTGCGGGCGTCTTGGCGCCGTAGCGAACTGAATGGTTACAATATTGGTCGAACAGAGAAATCAGTGGCTCGTCTGAGCCGCCTGTTTTTTAGTGTGCTTATTTCACAATCATGACACCACGGATTCAGGTAGACTCATGACAACCCACTTCGCGGGGGAAACAGTTTCGATGGAAAAAATATCCACACCCAAACTCAGTCTGAATGAGGCAATCATCGCCCACTTGCTGCGGCAAAGCTCACCAGACCCGCTGTTTGGGCTTGAACTGGTGCGCCGTTCGTCAACTGGCAAGCTGCAACTGAAAAAAGGGACGATCTACGTCACCCTGGAGCGGATGGAGAAGAAGGGCCTGGTCTTGTCCGAACTCGAAACCACACCACCACCCCATATCCGGGAAGGCGACTTTTATATCCCCCGGCGGATGTATCAGTTGACCTCTTTGGGACAACAAGCCCTCACGGCGCTGGAAGAGGCCGTCGCGCAGATTCCCGGCTTTCTCGTAGGATCATAAAATGGATGTCATCAACCCGCGCCTCGAACAGGCCCTGGAAACACTGGATCGCGGTGTCCTGTTGTTCGCCCTTGGCGGCATGATTTTCAACGGGGTTGAAACATCCCCTGCCGGGATACTGTTGACAGCAGCGGCGGCCATCATCTACGGCCTGGTGCGCAACCGTATCACGAATCTGGATCATTTCGAGTCAGGAACAACTCTCCCCTCTCTGCCGGGCATCAATCTGGCCTGGTTTATGTTCGTGTGCCAGTGGCTGGGCAGCCGGCACCTGTTCGATGGCCTGCTGGGTGATCTGGTCGATCCGGAAATCGGCGGCACGCGCGCGGCGGCGCGGCAATACCTGCGGGAAACGCTTTGGCCTGCCATTTGGAGCCGGGCCTGGAAAACCGTCCTGACCCGGCTCTGGCTTGAGCGGTTTGTCTAACCCGGTTAACGCCAACTGACCTCATTAAAGGCTGTAGATATGGGTCTGACGCAAGACAAGAAACACGATTTTTTTCCATACATCCTTGTCGGACTGATGGCCGCCACACTGTTTTTCCTGTTATTGCTGGATCGGCGGGCACCGATTTTTTCCACTCCCGCCGGCATGGCGCCCTTCTTCTTTATCGTCGTTGCCATTGCCCTGACCCTGATCCTCTTCGCCATGCGCACCCCCGCACCCACTGACAGCATAGACAATGGTTTCTGGCTGAAATGGCACCGTTCCGGGCCGATCGGTGGCGCACTGACCGGCCTGATCTTTCTCGCCATCTACTGGGCATACGATTGGCCAGCCCCCAACCGCATCGAGATCAGCGAACGCTGGGTGAACAAGATGTGCGCTGTCCATCCACCAGTACCGGATGAACTGATCATCTGGACCACCCCCGACCCGTTCAGTCTGATTCCCGGCTATATGCTGGTCGGTATGGCGCTCGGCACCGTCGTCGGCCTGTTGTTCCCCCGCTGGCATCGATTCATGACCCGCCAGGCGCAACACAGGCCTGCCGTCAAAACGCTGTCCCACCCCTATCCTTCCGGTTTGTTGTTCGGGCTGGTTTTTGGGGCATTGATCGGCGCCTGGCTGTGCCCGATCATTTTCAGCGTCAGCGATGGACGTCCCTTCATCCGGGTATCCACCTCAGCTATTTCGGTGTTCCTTGCCGTGGGCTTCTATCTGCTGTTCGAAGTCACCAGCTACCGCCACCACATGAACCGGGCGGCCTATACCACCTTGGCCACCGTACTTTCTGTCGGGGTACTGCTCACCAGTCTGGTGTGGTTTTTGGATGCACAGCTCGGCATTTCCGCCACCGCCTATTGTTTTTTTTACGACACCTGGAACACCCAGTCCAACCAATTGAAGCCAGGCTGGCTTCCCGCCATCGCCGGCGCCGTCTATGGCGCCATGTGTGGCGCCATTATCATGTCGGTCGCCTCGGGTTATCTCATCATCCGGGCAACCGTCGCACAGGCCGCCGGAGGAAAAATATCGTCTGGCGCACACGATACCAAAACATGACAGGGAAATAACGAGCCCGCCTTGGCGGGCAAAGCCACGACGAAACGATGGGGAAAATCTTGCCTGGATCCGGGGATTCAGGTCTTGCATAAAACATCCGCCAGCGAACAGTGCCACAGACTTACCGAAATAGGAGATGTAGACACATGAATACGATAATAAAACTATGCACACTGGCGACATTGTTACTGGCCAGCGGAATCCTCTCCGCCACAACCCTGCCCGGCCCGTTGGTGGATGGCGCATGGCTGGAAAAAAACCTCACCAAGGTAACCATCCTTGACGTGAGAAACGACATAAAAAGCTTCACCACCGCGCCGACCTATACTCGGGACATGAAGACCGGCCAGCAACGGCTTGTGCGTATCGGCGGACATATTCCAGGGGCACTCATCACCAGTTACAGACATGTGCGACGTGCACGCCCGATCAATGGCAACCGGGTAATGCATATGCTGCCGGATCAGAAGGACTTTGAATATTTCATGCAATTGGTCGGACTGAACAAAGACAGCACCGTCGTCATTGTCAGCAAGGGAGAGAGTAGCGGCGATATAACCATGGCAACACGCCTTTACTGGCAGTTGAAATACTATGGCCAGGACAATCTGGCCATCCTCGATGGCGGCATGGCCGGCTGGCTTATGGACAAAAGAGCGGTCAGCACCGATAGCAAACGCCCCCCCCAGGGCAACTGGAAGATCACCACGGAACGCCATGCGTTGCTGGCCACCAGCGACGAAGTGGCCGCCGCAGTAAAGACAGGCACTGCACAACTGGTGGACACGCGCTCTCTGGCTCTGTATCTGGGCACCTATAAAAAACCCTACGTTGATCGCAAGGGACATATTCCCGGCGCAAAACCATTCCCCAATGAAATGCTGACCGAACCCTCGGCGCCGGCCACCTTTACTCCGCTAAAAACCCTGAGCGCCCTGGCTTCCGAACTGAAAATAGACACCGACAAGGACATCATCACCTACTGCAACAGCGGGCATCTCGCCTCGGGCAGTTGGTTCATATTCAGCGAACTGATGGGCAACAAAAACGTCAAACTCTACGATGGATCCATGCACCAGTGGACACTGGAGAAACGGCCGGTGACGGCATTGAAGCTGGAGTTGTAAAAAACCCTACGTTCGAAACAGTCCAGCCAGCCTGGCGCCGGGATCATCGGCGCGCATGAAGGCCTCGCCGACGAGAAAGGCATTGACGGCGTGGCGACGCATCAGCGCCACGTCGTCCACGGCATGAATGGCGCTCTCGGTAACCACGATGCGGTCAGCGGGAATCTGCGGCAGCAGGTCAATGGTGTTTTGCAGGCTGACCTCGAAGGTGCGCAGGTTACGGTTGTTGATGCCCACCAGTGACAGATTCAGCGGCAACGCACGCTGTAATTCTTCGGCATCATGTACTTCCACCAGCACGTCCATGCCCAGCGTCGTGGCAAGCCGTGCCAGTTCAACCAAGCGCCGGTCATCCAGCACTGCGACGATGAGCAGAATGCAATCAGCGCCAATGGCGCGCGCCTCGTACACCTGATAGTCATCGATGATGAAGTCTTTGCGAATGACCGGCAGTGAACAGGCCGCGCGCGCCTGTTGCAGGTATTCATTGCTGCCCTGGAAAAAATCTCGATCCGTGAGCACCGACAGACAGGCCGCGCCGCCATGCTCATAAGACACAGCAATCTCCGCTGGCCAAAAATCCTTGCGCATCACGCCCTTGCTGGGCGACGCTTTTTTAATCTCGGCGATCACCGCCGACCTACCGGCATCCAGCTTGTTTCTGATCGCAGTGACGAAACCACGGCAGGCATCCGCCGCCTGCGCCCGCTCGGCCATCGCCGCCAGGTTCACAGTCTGCAAGCCTTTGGCAACCTCTTCACGCTTGCGAGCGATGATCTTTTTCAAAATGTCGGGGGTGTCACTCATTTCATCTTCCAAAACAAAGCTGTAGGAGCGGGCCATGCCCGCGATAAACCTTTCAGGGTTCGAATAAAACGCGGAGAACGCAGAGGCGCAGGGAAATCTTTTTTCAAAAAACTCTGCGTTTCTGTGTTGATTAGCATGGTCGGTACTAAAGAGCACATCGCGGGCATGGCCCGCTCCTACACCGGGGAAACTCAATCCAGGTTATTCGACACCGCCACCAGGGCATCCAACTTGTTGCGCACCGCGCCACTGGCGATGACCTCGCCGGCCCTGGTGACGCCTTCAGCCAGCGTATCGGCCAGGCCGCAGGCATATAGCGCCGCACCCGCATTGAGCTGCACGATGTCGCGCGCCGGGCCGGGCTGGTTCTCCAGCAACGACTTGATCACCGCCAATGATTGTCCGGCATCCTCCACTTTCAGTGAGGCCACGTCACCGCGCTCGAGACCGAAGCCCTCCGGCGTAACGCTGTAGCTGCTCACCTCACCGTCTTTCAATTCAGCAATGAACGTGGGCGCACCAATACTGATCTCATCCATGCCATCTTCGGCGTGCACCACTAGCACATGCTCGCTGCCCAGATTGGCCAGCACCCGCGCCAGCGGTTCCACCAGCTCGCGGGCGAACACACCCAGCACCTGATTGGGCGCGCCGGCCGGGTTGGTCAGCGGCCCCAGCACATTGAAAATAGTACGCACGCCCATTTCCTTGCGCGGGCCGATGGCATGTTTCATGGCGCCGTGGTGCTTGGGCGCGAACATGAAACCCACGCCCACCTGCTCGACGCATTGCGCCACCTGCTCAGGCCCCAGGTCGAGGTTCACCCCGGCGGCCTCCAGTACATCGGCGCTGCCGGATTTGCTGGAGACGGAACGGTTGCCGTGCTTGGCCACCTTGCCGCCGGCGGCGGCGACCACGAAACAGCTGGCGGTGGAAATATTGAAGGTGCTGCTGCCGTCGCCACCGGTGCCAACGATATCGACAATGTGCTCACCCTGTACATCGACCCTGGTGGCCAGCTCGCGCATCACCTCGGCGGCGGCGGTAATTTCGTCGATGGTCTCACCCTTCATGCGCAAACCAATGAGAAAGCCGCCGATCTGTGCCGGTGTCGCCTCGCCGGTCATAATGGTGTTCATCACCGCACGCATTTCCTCGCGGCTCAGATCGCGGCGCTCGGTGACCGCGCGGATGGCTGATGGCATGTCCATTTCTGTATCTCCCCCCGTAGGGTGGGCACTGCCCACCGAATGAATTCCGTAAATGCACAATGGTGGGCGATGCCCACCCTACACCATCAGCATTCGAGAAAGTTTTTCAGCATATCGTGCCCCTGCCGGGTAAGGATGGACTCGGGATGGAACTGTACGCCTTCCACTTCCAGCGTCTTGTGGCGCACGCCCATGATTTCGTCGAATTCACCGTCGGATGTTTCGGTCCAGGCGGTGATCTCCAGGCAGTCCGGCAGGCTTTCCTTTTCGATCACCAACGAATGATAACGCGTAGCCTCGACGGGATTATCCAGCCCCTTGAACACGCCTTCGCTCTTGTGATGAATCATCGAAGTCTTGCCATGCATGATCCGCCTGGCATGCACGATCTTGCCACCAAAGGCCTGGCCGATGCCCTGATGACCGAGGCACACGCCCAACAGCGGCACCTTACCGGCAAAGTGTTCGATGGCCGCCAGCGAGATGCCTGCTTCGTTGGGCGTGCATGGGCCGGGCGAAATCACGATACGTTCAGGCTGCTGGGCATCCAGCTCGTCTAACGTTATTTGGTCATTACGATAAACCTGCACCTCCGCACCCAGCTCACCAAAATACTGCACCAGGTTGTAGGTGAAGGAATCGTAGTTGTCGATCATCAGTAGCATCAACCTGATTCCTCATATAAAAACACAGAGACACTGAGGCGCAGAGATCTACACATCAACCACACGACAGATTCCATCTTTCAGTGCTGACTCCAAGAGGCCTGATCCCAATACCCCGAGCACTTCAATCGCCGCACCTATGACTGTCGGCTTGCTGTCTTGCATTATCATACCCCGTGCCTCTGTGCTCTCCGTGTTATTCCATCGGACATCATTTATGCCTCTTGGCCGAGCCGTCCAGCCCTGCCTCGGCCATGGCCACGGCGCGAAACACGGCACGGCCCTTGTTCATGGTTTCTTTCCATTCCAGACGCGGCTGAGAATCGTAAACCACTCCGGCACCGGCCTGAATATAAAGCCTGCCCGACTTGATCACCGCAGTACGAATGGCAATGGCGGTATCCATGTTGCCATTCCAGGCCAGATAACCCACGGCACCGGCATACACGCCGCGCTTCACCGGCTCCAGTTCATCGATGATTTCCATGGCACGAATCTTCGGCGCGCCGGAGACGGTACCCGCTGGAAAGGTGGCGCGTAGTACATCCATGGCCGTCATACCCGGCTCGAGCCGACCTTCGACATTGGAGACGATATGCATAACGTGGGAATAGCGCTCCACCAGCATCTTTTCGGTCAGTTCGACACTGCCGATCTCGCTCACGCGACCGGCATCGTTGCGCCCCAGGTCGATAAGCATCAGGTGCTCGGCAAGCTCTTTGGGGTCGGCCAGCAGCTCGGCCTCCAGCGCGCGATCCTCCTCTTCCGTGTGACCACGGCGGCGGGTGCCGGCGATGGGGCGCACGGTGACCTTGCCGTCCTCCAGTCGGGTAAGGATCTCCGGTGATGAACCGGCAATATGAAAATCATGCAGATCCAGATAGTACATGTACGGCGAAGGATTAAGGCTGCGTAGGGCACGGTACAGATCCAGCGGGCGGGCGGCGAAGGGAATGGTCAAGCGCTGTGACAACACCACCTGCATCACATCGCCGTCGACGATGTACCGGCGTGCCGCCTCTACCACCTGTTCAAAACCCTCTTCGGTGAAGTCGGAGACAAAGTCCCCTTCCATCACCTCACTTGAAATAGCGGGTTCCGGTTGTGGTGTGGCGGTACGCAAACGTTCGCTGAGGGCATCCAATCGCCGTTCGGCATAGGCGAAGGCATCGTCGTCGGCCGGATCGGCATGAACGATGAGGTACAGCTTGCCGCTGAGATTGTCAAATACCACCACCTCGTCGGACACCATCAGCAAGATATCCGGTGTGCCCAGTTCGTCAGGATTAGGGCACTCGGCCAGCCGTGGCTCGATGTAGCGCACGGTGTCGTAGCCAAAATATCCCACCAGACCGCCGTTGAAACGCGGCATGCCCTCCACCTCGGCCACGCGGTAACGGGACTGAAAATCCTCGATCCACTGCAACGGGTCATCCACTTCCAGTGATTCGAGGGGATCGCCGCAATCGAGTAACTCCACACGCTGGCCAGTGACACGCACTACCCGCTGGCAGGGCAGACCGATAATGGAGTAACGCCCCCACTTCTCGCCGCCCTGTACTGATTCAAACAGATAGGAATAGGGCCCGTCGGCCAACTTGAGATAGGTACTCAGCGGGGTATCGAGATCGGCCAGCACCTCGCGTATCACGGGAATACGGTTGTAGCCCTGCTGGGCCAGCTCGGCGAATTGTTCGGCATTCATGTTCATCACCTGCAAAATCGAAAGGAAAACGGTCTCATCGGCTTGGGTCTCACCCACGCCATCGTCCCATTCCCTGTTTATTTTGTCTGGTGTGAATCATGCGAAATCATCTCAACTCGTCAGTATAACGCGGAGTGCGTAGAGGCGCGGAAAACACAGAGAAGAAGATATCATGAAAAGGCTTTCTCCGCGTCTTTTGCCGGTGCCGGATCCATTCTCTCTTTACAGCAAGCCCTTCAGCTCGGCCATGGAATCAATCACCATATCCGGGTTGGACTCGCGGATGTCCACGCCGTGGTTGTAGCCGTAGCTCATGCATATGATCTGAAAACTGGCGGCGCGCGCGGCCTTCACGTCGCTCATCGAATCACCCAGCATCAACGAATCCCCAGGGGCCACGCCGAAGGTCTCGGCCGAATGCAGCAGTGGTAACGGGTCTGGCTTCTTTTTCGGCAGGGTATCACCGCAAACGATGCTGTCGAAATCGTCGTGGATACCCAAGTCTTTGAGCAGCGGAATAGTGAACTGCGCCGCCTTGTTGGTCACGCACCCCAGCCGGTAACCCTGCGTCTTGAGGTAGTCCAGACCCTCGCGCACACCGGGATAAAGCAGACTGCGCTTGCTGGTGTTGTCGGCGTACAGATCGAGAAAGACGGGGTAGGCCTTATCGAACAGGGCCTCGTCGGGCTCGCCGTCGAGGGCGTTAGTCAAGGCACGGCGCACCAGACGCTCGACGCCATTGCCCACCCAGTTGCGCACCGCAGCCTCACCGCGCTCGGGCATATCGAGCTGTTTCATCGTTTCATCGACGCAGTAGGCAAGGTCGGGCACCGAATCCACCAAGGTGCCGTCCACGTCGATAAGAATCATTTTGGGTTTTTTCAATGCCATAAAATGCTTCAATAACACTAAAAGTCGTAAAGGCGCCAGAAACGTAAAGAAACAAATCAAAAAGACTGTGCGCTCCTGGCGCCTTTGCATTGGACTTTTATTTCCCCGCCTTGGCCAGCTCCTCGCGGAAGGCCTTGATCACAGAATCATAGGTATTGGGATCGCTGTCGGCAGCGGCGCCGAACACGGCGGAACCGGCCACGAACATATCGGCGCCCGCCTCGGCGATTTCGCGAATGTTGTCCACCTTCACGCCGCCGTCGATCTCGAGACGGATGTCACGCCCGGAGGCATCGATGATTTTGCGTGCCTCACGCAGCTTGTCGAGGGTGGCGGGGATGAAACTCTGGCCACCGAAGCCAGGATTGACCGACATCAGCAAGACGATGTCCACCTTGTCGATAACGTACTTAAGGACGTCCAGTGAGGTGGCGGGATTGAACACCAACCCGGATTTGCAGCCCTCGCCCTGAATCAGCTGCAAAGTACGGTCGACGTGCTCGGAGGCCTCGGGATGAAAGGTGATGTAGGAAGCACCAGCGGCGGCGAAATCAGGAATGATGCGATCCACCGGCTTGACCATCAGATGCACGTCGATGTCGGCGGTAACGCCGTGCTTGCGCAATGCCTCGCAGACCAGCGGGCCGATAGTGAGGTTGGGCACATAGTGGTTGTCCATCACATCGAAATGAACGATGTCTGCACCGGACTTGAGGACATTGTCGACCTCTTCGCCAAGACGGGCGAAATCCGCCGACAAAATCGAGGGTGCAATCTTGAAATCAGCCATGGTTCTAGCCTCTCATTGACATGGCGCCACGGCCGGAGCGGCCATGGGCATTAAAATCGAATCGCGCACTGTACCCTATTTGAGCGGCTTTTTCAGCCACCGGGCGGCGTGGCCGGGGCGACCGCATATAAATCAACCACGAGAAAACATGGCTTTAGCGCAGCATTCATCGTTCCATGCAGCCGCCCCAGGTTTGGAAGACGCCCGGCTCGGGCTGTGATGTGTGCCTCGCGCACCCTGGGTGAGGCATCGGCGGATGGGTTGGAGGGCGAATTGGCGATGGCCATCAGTATCGATGAACATCGTGCACCGCTGGCTTCGCTGCATGCGGCATCCACGACTCCGGCCACGGCGGAGCCCGCCAGCAGGGATTGATTTTCATCTGTATTTGATCACCCATATTTTTTCAATGAGTCAACTTTTGAATCAGGGGTAAACGGCGTCTTCTTCCCGCGACATCGAGCAAGATCTTGCTCGATGCGGATAAGTTTTTGCTTGCTCGCCTGTAAGTGCTTGTTTTTATTGAAGCCGACTTGCGATAACCGGACAAAAACCTGCCCGCTGTGACGAAACAATGAATATCCCGAGGGACATTGAAGACATTGTTGTGACTGATGGCGTGGCTTTTACTCAGCAGGCAGAAGTCAGCCAATGGCTTGCCACTCAAGGGATTATTCGATCCCGAACCCCGCGGATACCTTGCTCGTTTCGTCTATATCTGCATGGGGCACAACCACTTGCAGGATCCAGGTAAAATCTTTTCTCGGTGCACTCCGCAACACTCAAAATCCCCGCGTCTCCTTGATACGCTCATAGGCGGTGCGGATTTCGTGGGTCTTTTGCTGCGCCAGTTTCATCATTTCTTCCGGCAAACCCTTGGCCACCAGTTTGTCCGGATGATGTTGGCTCATGAGTCGGCGATAGGCCTTTTTCACTTCGCTGTCCGAGGCATCCTCGCTGATATTGAGGATCGCATAGGCGTCTTCCAGTGACGGGCCTCGGCTCTTCCCGCCATCCTGGAACGCGTGCATCTCGGCCTGAATCATGGCGTCCAGGCGGTCAAAGTCGGCCTGCGAGAAACCCAGCAGATCACAGACATGCAACAGCACATGCCGCTCGTCAGGATCCATCGAACCGTCGGCGTAGGCGGCAAAAAACTGGATTTCGAGAAACATCTGCAACAGATTGCGCTGCCCAAGGGTGACGCTGCGGAAGCTCGCCAGGGTAGCATCCAAATCGAAGTCCGCAGCCTTGCCCTGGTTAAACAGGCGCATCGCTTCACGGCGCGCCGCCTCGGGCAGGCCCATGCGCGTCATCACCTGTCGCGCCAGTTCGATCTCCTGCTCGGAAACGCGCCCATCCGCCTTGGCCAGATGGCCCATCACGGAGAAGGTCGTCTCGAAGAAGGCCTGCTGCGCGCGCGCCTGGTTCACCACTCGCCAACGGGCGGAAAAGCCACCCGCGCTGCGTGACAATCCACGGTCAAATTGATGGCCAAGGAACACGCCGATGAGGATGCCCCAGATGTTATTGGTGATCAGATAGCCGAATACACCACCGATGATTTTTCCCAGCAAAATACAATCCTCAGCTGGCAGCGTCTGTTGTCCTGCTGCCTGTCGATGAAACTGTCAATAAAAAACCGTCGCCAATTATACATGTCTTACCGACAAAGCCCGGCTGTTATCCCGCGACAGCTGCGTTACAATGTTGGGCAAACGTCAAATAATCGCCGAATCACATTACATTTCAGAGACATAACATGCCGAGCACGCCGGCAACGCCGCCCCAGCCCCCCGCCTTCGTGCGCGGGTTCCGCGACTCCGCCCCCTATATCAACGCCTTCCGTGGCCGCACCTTCGTCGTCATGTTCAGTGGCGAGGCGGTGCAGGACAACCAGTTCGCCGGCCTGATCCACGACCTCGCTCTGCTCAACAGTCTCGGCACCCGTCTGGTGCTGGTACACGGTGCACGACCACAGATCGAGTCCCGACTGAAGGCGCGGGGCGCCGACATGCACTATGTCAACGGCCTGCGTATTACCGACGATGAGGCGCTGACCTGCGTCAAAGAGGCGGTGGGCAGCGTGCGGGTGGAGATCGAGGCCCTGCTGTCCATGGGGCTGGCCAATTCGCCCATGGCCGGAGCCTGTATCCGCGTCGCCTCCGGCAATGCCGTCATCGCCCGCCCACTGGGGGTGCACGAAGGCATGGATTATTTACACACTGGTGAGGTGCGGCGTATCGACCACGAGGCCCTGCGTGCGCAGCTGGGCCAGGGCTCGGTGGTACTGCTGTCGCCCATCGGTTATTCGCCCACCGGCGAGGTGTTCAACCTCAGCGCCGAGGATGTAGCCAGCGCCGCCGCCATCGCCCTGCAAGCCGACAAGGTGTTGTATCTGGTGGAAGGCCCCGGCCTGCGCGACAGTCGCAAACGCCTGACACGCGAGCTGTCACTGGACGAGGCGATGCAGGTACTGGCCTCGCGCCGCAAACTTCCGGAAGACATGCAGCGCATGCTGAGCAGCGCCGTCAACCTGTGCCGGCACCAGGTACGTCGTGTACATCTGATACCACGCCACGTCGACGGCGCCCTGCTGCAGGAGCTGTTCACCCGCGACGGCATCGGCACCTTGATCAGCGCCGACCGCTACGAGGGTACGCGCCAGGCCACAATCGTCGACGTCACCGGCATCCTCGAATTGATCGCCCCACTGGAGGTGGCCGGGCTGCTGGTGCGGCGTTCGCGGGAGCGGCTGGAAATGGAGATCGAGCGCTTCACGGTGGTCGAGCGCGACGGCATGATCATCGCCTGCGCGGCCCTGTACCCGCTCGACGACAGCGCTGCGGAACTGGCCTGTCTCGCCGTACACCCGGACTACCGTGACCAGGGGCGTGGCGATGCCCTGCTTCAGTACCTCGAACAAAGTGCCGTTGAAGCAGGCATCCGGCGCCTGTTCGTGCTCTCGACCAAGGCCTCGCACTGGTTCCGCGAACGCGGTTTTGCGCAGGCCGGGCCAAAGACGCTGCCGGCAAAGCGGCAGACCATGTACAACTACCGGCGTAATTCAAAGGTATTTGTGAAGGCGCTGACGTAATGTCCGCTAAGGGGTATGGACGGTAACAATCGCGGACAAAAAAAAGCGACCGAAGCCGCTTTCTGAATGTTTTATTATGACTAGTTAGAATCCGGTAGCTTCCTCTCACCAGATGCTTATGACTGTACTGGATGGCCCCGGGCAAGTCAACTACCTGAACGCTGACTGAACGGATTTCCCTCTGCATGCTGGACAAACTGCGCACCCATCTGGCCCACGCCGACGCCCTGCCCACACTGGCCGTGCTGGGGCTGTGCAGTGGCCTGCTGGCAGGCGGCGTGATCGTCCTCTTCCGCATCCTCATCGACTCACTGCAAATGAGCTTCCTGCCCGGCGGCGACGTAGAAAATTACGAGGGTCTGTCGGCCTTCTGGCGCTTCAGCCTACCGGCCCTTGGTGGCCTGTTCATCGGCCTGCTGTTCCAGCTCGCCGGCGGCGCGCAAGTGGGCGTGATCCATGTGCTGGAGCGGCTGGCCTATTTTCAGGGCCACCTGCCACTGCGCAACATGCTACTCCAATTTGTCGGCGCCGCGATGAGTATCGTCAGCGGTCACTCGGTGGGCCGTGAGGGCCCCAGCGTACACCTCGGCGCAGCCTGCGGCAGCCTGCTCGGCCAGGGTTTGCAGCTGCCCAACAACAGCATCCAGATCCTGCTTGCCTGCGGCGCTGCCGCCGCCATCGCCGCCTCCTTCAACACCCCCATCGCCGGGGTCATCTTCGCCATGGAAGTGATCCTGATGGAATACACCATCGCCGGCTTCGCCCCGGTGATCCTCGCCGCAGTGACCGCCACCGCCGTCAGCCGCGCGGCATTCGGCGCGGCGCCGGCCTTCATCGTACCGCCCATGGACATGGTTTCGCTGCTGGAACTGCCTTACATGCTGGTAATGGGCATCGCCATCGGCGCGCTGGCGGCCGTGTTCATCGGCCAGCTACAGCGTGTCACCCTGTTCGGTACGCACTTCCCCATCTGGCAACGCATGACCCTGGCCGGTATCTTTGTCGGCCTGTGCGGGCTGTTCGTGCCGGCGGTGATGGGTATCGGTTATGATACCGTGAACGCTGCCATGCTGGGTGAGTTGGGGCTGGGCTTCCTGTTGCTGGTGATGGTCTTCAAGGTGCTGGCCACCACCGTGGGCCTGGGCCTGGGGCTGCCGGGCGGACTCATCGGCCCGACCCTGGTGATCGGCGCCTGCGCCGGCGGCGCCCTGGGCATCGCCGCGGAATACCTGTTTCCGGGCCAGGTGGCCTCACCCGGCTTCTACGCCATGCTGGGCATGGGGGCGATGATGAGCGCCACCCTGCAAGCACCGCTGGCGGCACTGATGGCGCTGCTGGAACTGACCTACAATCCCCACATCATCCTGCCAGGCATGCTGGTAGTGGTAGTATCGGATATCATCGCCAGCCATGTCTTCGGGCGCGACTCGGTATTCCTCACCCTGCTGCGTGCACGTGGCCTGGACTACCGCAGCAACCCGGTGGCACAGGCCCTGCGCCGCGTCGGCGTGGCCAGCGTAATGGACACCTCGCTGGCCACCACCACACGGACACTGAGTCACTCGGCGGCGGAAAGTCTGCTCATCGATGAGCCGCTTCATGTGCTGGTACTCGAGGATAGACAGCCGGTATCATTACTGCTGGCGGCAGATCTGGCACGCCATCTGACGGCCCGCCCCGACCAGGCGGAAGTGGATTTGCTGGAGATCCCCGCTCAGCGCGACGACATCCGCCCCATCGGCATGCAGGCCACCCTGCAACAGGCATTGGACGAGATGGATGAACACAAGGTCGATGCCCTCTACGTCATCCGTGGCGGCGACATCATCGGCACCCTTTCTCGACAGAGCGTCGAAGCACATTATCGCCAGCCGTAAAAACTGCAACAAGAGAGAAGAAAAACATGCTGTGGCTCAAAGCGTTTCACGTCATTTTCATGGTGACTTGGTTTGCCGGACTGTTCTATCTGCCACGGCTGTTTGTCTACCATGCCATGAGTGACGATGCCATCGGCAACGAACGCTTCAAGGTCATGGAGCGCAAACTGTTGATTATGACGCACATCGGTGGGGCGCTGACGGCCCTGTTCGGCCTTATCCTACTGGCTGGCTATGCCTGGGAAGCCTACAAAGGTGAGATGTGGCTGCACATGAAGCTGGCCCTGGTGCTGGCGCTGATCGGTTATCACATCTGGTGCGTGAAACTGGTCAACGACTTCAAGCACGACCGCAACACCCGCGGCAACGTGTTCTATCGCTGGTTCAACGAGGCGCCGGTGCTGGCGCTGATCGGCATCGTACTGCTGGTATACATCCGGCCTTGAGGATTGAGCCTCGCTGCGACATTCAGCAAATGACAATCTGCTATTGAGCTTCCGTAATCGCAGCGCCCGCACATCGGAGACTTTACCGGATTTTCTTTCACTCACCGTTCCAGCTGCCATCGCTCCACAATCTTTTTCAGCTCATAACCCGCCTTCGCAAAAGAAATATCGCGATACTCTTCATCCCCGAAATCCATGCCATCCGCCGCGACAAATTGCATATCCACCACGCCCATAAAACCAAAAACCGTGCGCATATAGGGCTCTACATGATCAAAACTTTCCATTGAAGTTCCTTTCGCGTAAATCGCCCCCTTGGCAACAATCACCACCATTTTTTTTCCGCTCAGAAGTCCTTCGAATCCCCCATCTGGCATTACTCTGAATGTCCGCCCAATCCTCACAAGGTTGTCAATGTAGGCTTTAAGCATTGAAGGAACACAGAAGTTGTACATCGGCACACCAAACACCAGATGAGTTGCACTGAATATCTCGTCGATCAATTGATCAGACTCTTCCAACACGGCAACCATTTCACGCGTTCTTTTCTCTGGCGAGGTGTAGTTGGCAGTGATGTAGTCGGCAGAGGGATGCGACGGTGGGTTTTTTCCCACATCCCGCCACGCAATCGCTTCACCGGGGTGGTGGTCACGCCAGGCAGCAGAAAATTGATCGACGAGCAAACGACTTCTGGAACCTTCATCCCTGACACTGGAATTTATACACAACAACATATCAAGCCCTCCTAAAACAATTTCCCATGGATCCGCAAAAATACAATAGTAACTATTACTGTTTCTGATTATCTGCACATCAAAAACCCGCTGTCAATATCACAACCCGCCAGCAACGGCCTGCACCCACACTGGCGCAAGCCAATATCCAGGAGTTTCAACCACTGGATTCCGGCCTACTACGCCGGAATGACGACATTCGCAGCAAGCTGCGGGGGATTGACCCGCAGGGATTAAAGCCCCGCGCCTTTCCGCACTGATTGAGAACACCCCCTAGTGTGGTGTAACGTATAAAGCGCACCTATCAGAGGCTCGCAAATGCCCCAAGACAAGGCGCAGTCCGCCGTTAATGCCCCCCTCCCTTAACAAGGACTGGAACGCAGGATTGGGGCATTTGCGGGCCTCCCTCCGGGCGCGGCGGGAAGCCGTCATCTGCGGCGTTGCGTCTCTTGAAAAGGGCACGCCATTCCCGGCGAGACGCGCCTTGCAGCTAACGG
>DRKN01000020.1 GCA_011051755.1 Gammaproteobacteria bacterium | reverse complement strand
TAACGTAAATCAAGGGACGAATCAAAGGGTCAAAGGGTCAAAGGGTCAGAGTATTAACAGTTGTGTATGTTCTCGCATGAAAACAAGTGTTTTCCCCATGTAACAAGGAGGAACGACTGCGAATATTTACGCAACTATTAATAATTGATCCAGCTCACCGGTATAAATCACCACGGCACCCAGCCCCAGGCCCTCGAAGCCCTCGCTGGCCAGAGCAGCACCACCTACCGCAACAAATTTACCGTACACACCCTCGGCGCCTACCAGAGGAAAGGGGTCGCAGAGGAAAGGGGTCGGGTATATTGAATCATTCTCAAAATACGGGATAAAGGGACGACGAAGAAATTCGTCGCTTGCTATCTGAGAAAAAGGAGTTTAGACAAAACATTCCACGTATTTTAACGATGACACAATAAACCTGACCCCTTATCTTTTAACGATGACACAATAAACCTGACCCCTTATCTTATAGACAAAACATTCCACGTATTTTAACGATGACACAATAAACCTGACCCCTTATCTTAATCAGCAGCATCAGGGTCGGACTCGCGCTATTTCCGACCCCAAAATGCAAGTGCTGAAATGAGCCATGTTAGTGGCTGAAAACCAAATTAGGAAGGTCACCGGATTCCGCTATCCGCCGAAACAACTGAAAAAAGCAGCTTCTATTTATCCTGCACAGCGCTCAACGACAACCCCATCTGGTACAACTGTTTCTTCTTCAGACCGGTAATCCTGGCCGCCAGCGCACTGGCCTGGCTGAGTGGCAATTCCTCCAGCAGCACACCGAGAATGCGCCGCGCCTCGCTGTCATCACCGCCATCTTCGCCGTCCGGCGCGCCAGCCAGCAGCAGGACGATCTCACCTTTCTGCTGATCGGCATCATTACGCACCCAGTCCGCCAGTTCACCCAATGGGGCATCCTTCACCGTCTCGAAGGTCTTGGTGAGTTCGCGCGCCAACACCGCCCGCCGCCCCTCTCCGATCACCACCACCATGTCTTCCAACGTCGCCCGCACCCGATGTGGCGCCTCGTAAAAAATCAGTGTCCGTGCTTCACCCGCCAGGGCTTGCAGACGCTTGCATCGCGGCCCGCTTTTAGCCGGCAAAAAACCCTCGAAGACAAAACGATCCGTAGGCAGGCCGGACACGGACAACCCCGCCATCAGCGCACTGACGCCAGGCACCGGCACCACACGGACACCCTGCTCGCGCGCCAGACGCACCAGGTGAAAGCCTGGGTCACTGACCAGCGGCGTACCGGCATCGGAGATCAGGGCAAGACTTTCACCGGCCATGACGCGCGCCAGCAACCGTGGCGCCTGCGCGCGCTCATTGTGCTCGTGGAGGGCAATGGTCGCTGTGCCGACACCAAAATGTGCCAACAGCCGGCCACTGTGGCGCGTGTCTTCAGCGGCGATCAGATCCACCCTCTGTAGAACCTCCACCGCGCGCGGCGTCATGTCGCCCAGATTGCCAATGGGCGTCGCCACCACGTAGAGCACACCAGCTTCAACCGTCATCAATCTGCGAACTCCTGCTGGCCAACGCTGACCAAGGTTTTATCGCCGCTGCCTGCGGCTGGGTGAGAAATATGAACCAAGTCCGTATACTTGCAATCCGATGACGAATCTTACACAAGCCCACCGCTCCAGACACAGAAATCCATCGCGATGCCCAACACCGCGAATACGCGTTTTGCTGGCGGCCCTGTTCACAGCGCTGCTGGCCAGCTGCGCCAGCAAACCGCCACCCGCGCCGGAGGTCACGCCATCGACCGAAGATACGGCGCAAATCCAGCCGCTGGAAAAAATGGTGCAACAGGGGCGTTATCTCGACGCGGCGCTGGCCTATTCACGGCTGGCGAACAATGCAGAATCCCCGCAACACGAAATGTATTCCCTACGCGCCGCAGAGCTACTGAAGGACGGCAACTACGTCCCGCAGTCCTTCCAGCTGCTGAGCGAGATCCAGGGCGCCGACCTGGGACCCAAGTTCCATATTCGCCGCGCCCTGCTGACCGCCGACATCGCCCTCACCCGCCAACGACCCAACGAGGCACTCGATGTACTGAACAGCATCACCCTGCAACTGGCCGAAGACGAACGGGATTTCCGCCGCCGCTACCACCAACTGCGCGCACGCACCTTCGAACAGCTCGGCAACCCGCTTGAGAGCACCCGTGAACGCGTCCTGCTGGAGCCTCTGCTCGATGAGCCAGCGGCAGTACAGGCAAATCAGGTCACCATTCTCGATACCCTGCAAAGGCTGACACCACAGGCACTGGACGATCTGGCAGCGGACGAATTCGGTGGCTGGCTGGCACTGGCCGCCATCGGCAAGGGCGCGGATGACAGTCTGCCTGCCGACGAACTTATCGCCCGCTGGCGTGCGCATTATCCACTGCACCCCGCCAGTGAAGAGACCATCACCCGGCTGCTGGCAGGCCGTCCCCAGCCCCTGCGCCAACCAGAACAAATCGCCCTGATCCTGCCCCTGAACCCACAGGATCGCTACGCCAAGGCGGCCGAAGCGGTACGCAACGGTTTCTTCTCCGCCTATTACGCACAAACAGCAAGACCGGCGGCGAATACCGACGCCATGATCGACAACGAGGCGCCACTGGAAAGTACCAACACCGCCCCGGCACCGATTCGCCTGCGCATTTACGAAGAGGGCCACACTGCCGAGGCCTTCGACGCCGTCTATCAACAGGCCGTTGCCGATGGCGCTGATTTCATCATCGGCCCGCTGGGCAAGGACGCGGTCAACCAACTGACCGCCCGGGAATCACTGCCGGTACCGGTGCTGGCACTGAATTATGGCGAAATGAGCGAGGCCCCACCCCGCAATCTGTTCCAGTTGGGTCTGTCACCGGAGCAAGAGGCCCGCGAGGTCGCGGAACGCGCCTGGCGGGATGGACACCGCCGCGCCGCCGTGATCACCCCCTCCACACCCTGGGGCGACCGTGTCGCCAAGGCCTTCAACGAACGCTGGCTGAAACGGAACGGCCATGTGGTGGAGGTTCAGCATTACGACCCCCAAAAGAACGATTATTCACTACCTATCCGCCGCCTGCTGAATGTGGACGAAAGTCAGGCACGGCGGAAATCCGTACACCGTATCATCGGCAAAAAAGTCGAGTTCATTCCCCGCCGTCGACAGGATATCGACTTCATTTTCATGGCGGCCTTTTCGCGTCAGGCGCGGGTCATCCGTCCCCAGTTGCGCTTTCACCACGCACCGAAGGTACCGGTATACACCACTTCGCATGCCTTCAGTGGTAGCGTGGATGCGCAAATGGATCGTGATATGGACGGCGTGATATTCGCTGACATGCCCTGGACTCTGGCCCCGGATGAAATCGGCCAACGCCTCAAGGCAGACATCGCCCGTGTCTGGCCCGGCGCCGCCAAACGCTACACCCGCCTGCATGCCCTGGGCGTCGACGCCTACCGGGTGATCGACCAGCTCAACACCCTGCGCCGCAACCGCTCCGGGCACTTTGCCGGTGAAACCGGCGAGCTGTCACTGGACATGGCCAACCGCCTGCAGCGGCGGTTATTATGGGCACGTTTCCAACGTGGGGTGCCGCAACTGCTGGATACCGCCGAGAACTGATCAGGGAGAGTGCCGATGGCCGCGCACAACGAGGCCGGGCGACGAGCAGAGCAACATGCCTGCGATTATCTCGAACGCCAGGGGCTGCGTCTGGTCGAACGCAATTATGCCTGCGCACGCGGTGAAATCGACCTTATCATGCTGGATCGCAACACGCTGGTCTTCGTGGAGGTGCGCTACCGGCGCAACCACCGCTACGGCAGTGGCGCCGAGAGTGTGGACTGGCGCAAGCAAGGCAAATTGTCGGCCACCGCCGCCCACTACCTGCAAGGACACCCCAGAGCAGCGCGCCGGCCCTGCCGCTTCGATGTCGTTGCCCTCACGAACCAGGACAACGGACGCGCGCACATCGACTGGATCAGCAACGCCTTTCAGGCCTAATGCACCATCAACCAAAAAGCGAAAAAACATGCAAACCCCGATCATTACCCGGCTCATCGCCTTACTCGCTCTATGCCTCCTGTTGGCCGGCTGCGCCGCCACGCCGCTGACCGACAGCGGTCAGCCCCGACCCACCCGTTCCGCGGCCACCGCGCTCGATGACCAGCGCATCGAATCCAGCGCTATGGACAAACTCTACAGCGATCCGAAACTGCAACAGAAGATTCACGTCAACATCACCAGCTACAACCGCATCGTCCTGCTCAGCGGCGAGACCCTGTCGCGGGAGTTGCGCGACCACGTCATCAACATCGTGCGTAACCTGCCCGGAGTGCGCCGGGTGCACAATGAGATCCGCATTCAGGATCTCACCGGCTTCCAGTCCCGCAGCCGGGATGGCTGGATCACGTCCAAAATCAAGGCGCGCATGCTGGCCACCAAGGGCTTTGATTCCAATGCCGTCAAGGTCATCACGGAATACGGCACGGTATTTCTGATGGGGCTGGTAACCCGCACGGAGGGTCACCAGGCCGCAGAAATCGCGCGCAATGTCGATGGTGTGCGGCAGGTGGTCAAACTGTTCGAATACGCCAACTGATGCCCGCCGGTCTCACCCCTGCCCTGATCGAGCTGCTGGGCGCAGACAATGTACTCACCGAGACGAGCGAGCGGCTGGTCTACGGCTACGACAACAGCCGCCAGCAGGCCCTGCCCGCACGGGTGGTATTTCCCGAGAATCATGCGCAGGTGCAGGCCGTGGTGCGCCTGTGCCATGAGCACCGCACGACGCTGACGGCACGCGGCCGCGGCACCGGCACCACCGGCGCCACGGTGCCGCTGGAAAATGCCATCGTGCTTTCTAGCGAGCGCATGACGCGCATCCTGGAAATGAACCCTGCCGACCGTCTGATGGTGGTGCAGCCCGGTGTCACCAATCAGGCGGTACAGCAGGCGGCCGCCGAACACGGTTTCTTCTGGCCGCCGGATCCCACCAGCGCCGCGGTATGCACCATCGGCGGTAATCTGGCCTACAACTCGGCCGGGCCACGCGCGGTAAAATACGGCACCCCACGCGAAAATACCCTTGGCCTGCGCGCCGTGACCGGCGCCGGCGAAGAGATTCACACCGGCACCCGCACCACCAAGGGCGTCGTGGGCTACGACCTGACCCGCCTGCTGATTGGCTCTGAAGGCACCCTGGCGATCATCACCGAGGCCACCCTCAAGCTGACCCCGCTGGCCGAAAGCAAGCGCACCCTGCGCGCCATCTATGCCGATATGCACAGCGCCGCGCAAGCCGTATCACGCATCATGGCCCAGCCGGTAGTCCCCTGCGCGCTGGAGTTCATTGACGGCCCGGCCATCGAGATGGTTCGCCAGCATTCCACTGCCGAGCTGCCACAGGGAGCCGGCGCACTGCTGATGATCGAGGTCGACGGCGCGCAGGCGGCGATGGCCGAATCGCTGACGGCCATTGAACGGGCCGCCAGTGGCGACGGCCTGCTGGATCTGCGGGTGGCGCAAACCCCGGCCGAGGTGCAGGCCCTGTGGGCCACGCGCAAGGCCCTGTCACCAGCGCTGCGCAATGTGGCGCCGAAGAAGATCAATGAAGATGTGGTCGTGCCCGTATCGCAGATCCCGGCCCTGATCAGCTCCCTGGCGGAATTCGCTGAGCACCATGACATCACCATCGTCAACTTCGGCCATGCCGGTAACGGCAATATCCACGTCAACCTGCTGGTGGATCCAGACGACAGCGCACAAATGGTGCGGGCCGAAGCCTGTCTCGACGCCGTCTTCACCCGGGCGCTCGAATTGGGTGGCAGTCTTTCCGGAGAGCACGGCATCGGGCTGGTCAAACGCGATTTTGTCGCCCGCGAAATCGACCCCGCCAGTCTCGTTCTGATGCAACAGATCCGCCGGCTCTTCGACCCCCATGGCATCCTCAACCCGGGCAAAACCCTGCCTGCCGTCAGCGACAGTAATCACTAAAGCCCTTCCCTCTTCAGTCCGCTAATAACTTCAGGGTGTTACCCCGTATATAGCTGGCTGCTGCGCAAATCCTACAGGATCACAAATAGCCGACAATATCAGCGCATTGGCCTGGAAGGAAAAATCATGAGAAAGCCAAGGCATTTCCAGGCTGTACCGATACACTCCCTGAGCCCCCCTTCACTGCATAGCAGAAATTTTCCGCCTCCCGTCGACGCCGCAGACGCCCTCATCTTGCACAGGGCCGCTGAGCCGGAATAATGCCCTATGCAGCAACGCACAAAACTGTTGGTCGGTTCTCTGGCATCCAGTCTGGGTGTCATTGCTCTCTTTGCCGGTATTGCATTCACCAGTGCGCTCGATCTCGCCCGGCACCGAATACCCAGCCTGCTGCACGAACATAACCAACACCTCATCGAGACACTCCCAGAACGACCCAGTCTCGAACAAATCCAAGTGATGCTGCCCCATCACGAAACCCGCAGCGACTCTCTGTCTGTCATCGATACACAGGGCCGCCTGCTGGGCGTCACCGACAAACATCCCGGCAAGTCTTCACCGCCGGTTTACATCGACAGTGAAACCCTGCTGGCCGCCAGCAGCGGCTACACCACCATCGATGACAACGAATACATCTGGGTCACCACCCCCATACCCGACAGCCCCTATACCATCGTCAACACCCATCGCAACGCCCGGGCGGGGCTGCGTGAATTCATGAAACATATTGGCGTGCCGATTGGCTTTGCCGCGCTGATCAGCATCTGGCTGTCGACATGGGGCGCAATGGTCATTTCCTCCCTGTTCCGCAAACTCAATGAACAACGTGCCCAGCTGGAACACCAAGCCCACCATGACCCCCTCACCGGCCTGCCCAACCGCGATGCCCTGAGCCACACTATCGATACAACCATCGCTCACCTGGACGGTAGCAAGCAGACACTGGCGGTGTGTATGATCGACCTGCACCAGTTCAAAGAAATCAATGATTCGCTGGGCCACCACTGCGGCGATGAATTACTGCGGCAAGTCGCCATTCGCCTCAGCGGAACACTACAGACACCCGACCAGGCCGGGCGGTTCTATGGCAATAAATTCGCCGTTATGCTCACAAACACCGGCACAGTGACCATCGACGCCATTGCCGAAACCCTGCTCGGCACCCTGGAAAATGCCTTTGAAATAGACGGGCGCTGCCTGTATATCCGCGGCACCCTCGGCATTGCCCTGTATCCGCAGCATGCAACCACGGCACCGGTACTCTTGCAAAAAGCAGAGGCGGCCATCTTCCAGGCCCGGGACAATAGCCAACATGCCGCCATCTTTCAGGCATTGGACAATAAAGGCGCCGCAGAACGGCTCGGACTGATCAACGATCTGCGCAATGCCCTGCGCGACAAGCAACTGGAACTCCACTACCAGCCAAAGCTGGATCTCCGCAACCACCACATCATCGGCGCCGAGGCACTGGCACGCTGGACCCACCCGCAGCACGGCGCTATCCCGCCTGACCAGTTTATCGAAATCGCCGAGCGCACCGGGTTGATCAAGGAATTGACCCATTGGGTACTGGAAACGGCGATACAGCAATGCGCCCACTGCCATGTCAATGGCAAGACAGTGAAGATCTCGGCCAACCTGTCCGCCATCAACCTGCATGATGACAAACTGGTACCGCTGATCGCCTCTCTGCTAAAACGGTACAAACTGCCGGCACAGAACCTGGTCGTGGAAATCACCGAGACCGCCATGATGGCCGACCCGGCCCGCGCCAAGACACAATTGAGAAAACTGAATGCACTGGGCGTCTATATTTCCATCGATGACTTTGGCACGGGCTACTCGTCGCTGGGCCATTTGAGACTGCTTCCAGTGAATGAAATCAAGATCGACAAGTCTTTTGTCATGGACATGATAGCCAGCGAGGATGATGCTTCCATCGTGCGCGCCACTATCGGTCTGGCCCACGATCTGAGCCTGGAAGTCGTCGCCGAAGGCGTGGAAGATGAGGCCATTTTGAAGCAATTGAGTGACATGGGCTGTGACATCGCCCAGGGCTATCACATTGCCCGCCCCATGCCGGCAGCGGACTTCATCGCTATGCTGGAAAAAATTGATGACCCCGCCGAAGACGAGCCGACGGCGGCTTCCCGCTAACCTCTTGAAACATATCCAGCACAGAGGCATCCGCGTCAATTGACCCTATCGGGAAAACCACATCGCGGGCATGGCCCGCTCCTACTCAGATGGGCTGCAGATTGGCATAGGCCGACATCAACCACTTGGCTCCCTGCACATCGAACAGGCATCCTCGAACTTCAAAAAATCCGCTCGTTACGCCACCCGCACAGACAATGGCCGCTGCAACATGATCTCTCGCGCCGAAACGTCCGCCGCCCGGGCCAGGCATTCGACCCCACAGGCAACGGCCTTACGCAGGGTTTCTCCGTACAACGGATCGATATCATCGGCTGGCCGCACCTCCCGCACATCGCCTCGCTGTACACAGAAAAAGATCACCGCACGCCGCCCTGCGCGCACCACGGACATCAGTTCACGCAAATGCTTGCTGGCGCGCACACTGACGGCATCGGGAAAACGGGCGACGCCCTCATCCACCAGGGTGACATTTTTTACTTCTATATAGCAGGGAATGGCCTTCTCGTCGCGGGGCGAATCCAGCAACAAATCGATGCGGCTTTTTTCCTCGCCATAACGCACTTCCGAACGCACACGCGCATAGCCGGTCAATTCCGCCACACGGCCCTGCTCGATGGCTTCGCGCACCAGCAGATTACTCATTTGGGTATTGATGCCGGTCAGCACGCCATCGCGCACCTCGATCAATTCCCAGGTATACGGATATTTTCGTTTGGGATTATCGGATCGGCTCAGCCAGACACGACGCCCCGGCTCCGCACAGCCGGTCATGGCGCCCGTATTGGCGGTGTGTGCGGTAATGACTTCCCCGCCAGACAATTGCACGTCGGCGAGGAAGCGTTTGTAACGGCGCAGCAAACGCCCCTCGACGAGGGGCGGGTCGAAGGTCACCGACTCATCGACAGTAACAGCTCATTGAGACGACGCACGAAGGTCGCCGGGTCATCCAGCTGTCCGCCCTCGGCCAGCAGGGCTTGATCAAAAAGAACCTCGGCCATCTCGTTGAACAGCTCATCGCTGCCTTCCTGCTTGAGCCTGGCCACCAATGGGTGTTCCGGGTTCAACTCGAATACGGGCTTGGAGGTCGGCACATGTTGGCCGGCGGAACGCAGGATGCGTTCGAGGTTGGCGCTCATGTCGTTTTCGTTAGTCACCAGACAGGCCGGTGAGGAGGTCAGACGATGGGTCAGGCGCACCTCGGCGACCTTATCACCCAGCACTTCCTTCACCCTGTCAATGAGATCTTTGAATTTCTCATCGACCTTTTCCTGGGCCTTTTTTTCTTCCTCGTCTTCCAGCTCACCCAGGTTCAGTTCACCCTGGGTCACGGACTTCAGCGGCTTGCCATCAAACTCGGTCAGAGAACTGGCCATCCACTCGTCAACACGGTCGGCCAACAGCAGTACCTCGATGCCTTTCTTGCGAAATATCTCCAGGTGCGGGCTGTTCTTGGCAGCGGCAAAGCTGTCGGCAGTGATATAGTAAATTGCCTCCTGCGCCTCCTGCATACGCTCGACGTAGGCGGCCAACGAGACATCCTGCGTTTCACTGTCGGTATGGGTGGTGGAAAAACGCAGCAGACGAGCCAGTTGTTCCTTGTTGGCGAAGTCTTCGCCTAGCCCTTCCTTCATCACGCGGCCGAACGCCTGCCAGAAGGTAGCGTATTTCTCCGGCTCGTTCTTGGCCATACCCTCCAGTAGGCCCAACACCTTTTTCACCGAACCGGCGCGAATGGAATCGATCACCTTGTTATGCTGAAGGATCTCTCGCGACACGTTCAGCGGCAGATCACTGGAGTCGATGATGCCGCGCACAAAACGCAGGTAGTTGGGCATCAACTGCTCGGCGTCGTCCATGATGAACACGCGGCGCACGTAGAGCTTGATGCCGTGACGGCGTTCGCGATCCCACAAGTCGAAGGGCGCGCGCGCGGGGATATAGAGCAACGACGTGTATTCGTACTTTCCCTCGACGCGGTTGTGCGTCCACGCCAGCGGATTTTCGAAATCGTGCGCGACGTGCTTGTAAAATTCCTGATATTCCTCGTCACTGATCTCGCTTTTGGAGCGCGTCCACATTGCCGAGGCGCGATTGACGGTCTCCCACTCGATCTCATCGGACGTATCATCCTCGCCGCCCGGATTTTCCTTTGGCATCAGGATAGGCAGGGTGATATGGTCGGAGTACTTGCTGATAATATTACGCAGGCGATAGCCATCGAGGAATTCGTCCTCCCCTTCGCGCAGATGCAGAACGACCTCCGTACCACGCTCGGGCCGCTCCACGGTCTCCAGCGAATACTCGCCTTCGCCGGCCGATTCCCAGCACACGCCGTGCTCGGCGCCCAGCCCGGCGCGACGGGTGGTCAGGGTTACCTTGTCGGCAACGATGAAGGAGGAGTAGAAACCGACACCAAATTGGCCGATGAGGTGGGCATCCTTGGCCTGGTCGCCGGTCAATGATTCGAAGAACTGTGCCGTACCCGATTTGGCGATAGTGCCGATGTGCTCGACGACCTCCTGACGGGTCATGCCGATGCCGTTATCACGAAGGGTAATAGTGCGTGCATCCTTGTCATAGCTGACGTGAATCTTGAGATCGGAATCACCCTCGAACAGGGCATCATCGGACAGGCCCTCAAAACGCAGCTTGTCCGCCGCATCGGAGGCATTGGAGATGAGTTCACGGAGAAAGATTTCCTTGTTGCTGTAGAGAGAGTGGATCATCAGCTGCAGCAGCTGCTTGACCTCAGTCTGAAATCCCAGGGTTTCCTTGTGTGCTTCGACGGTCATCGTTTCGTGCTCCTCAGTCATAGCCAATACTTGCAACCACTCGCCCGCAACGGGTGGCCGAATGAAAGATCCTGTCTAATATGGGGACACTGGAAAAAAGAACAAGAGGGGAAGTCAGCAGCCGCCGCAGTCGATGTATCGGCCTTTCCGGGGTAACATCGATAAACCAGGAATATGCACCCAAAAATCAGTGTCTGGCAGCAACCTTGGCCTCCAGCAAGAAGCGCCGGAACTGCCGTTGACGCTCTCGATTCAACGGAGAAAAACGCAACCCGGCGCCCGCATCAGAGATGCGCACCACCTGGGCCTGAATACGATATTCCATCGGCGTGGGTGTTGCAGGAAAATGAAACACCAGTTCCACATCGACGGCCTTTTCAAGCAGTATCCCGCTGGCCGGCAAAAAGGTTCCGCCTATGCCAATATTTTCGGTACGGCAACGAAACATCGCCTGCTGACTGGACTCGTGACAATGAACTTCCGTATCCAGGGCCAGGGTGTGGCGATACGCCTTGCGCTGATCCTGTACCATCTCCGACATCACCATCCCCCCCTAGTGAGCGTGAAGAACGTCATCTATGCTATCGGCCAACGGACAGAGATTCCATCCGGCTTTCCCGGATATCTATCCGCAAAATCAAGGATATCGCTAATAATGCCGGATATGCCGATTTGAAATCCAAAATTCGTCATTTCGCCAACGATGGATACTGTCAGCAGCCGAACGTAAAACGCAACTAACGACAGACAAGCTTCACAACGCAGAAAACAACGGATTTTGCATTGATCCGCCACGCGACAAGCGTGAGTATCAGGGGCCTGCCTTGCGAAAGGGTGTCACATATTTTGTCGCGTATTCCCGCGACACACGTTTGGCCTGCGCCAGCTGTTCACTGTTCAGCAGCTTGGCCAGCCTGTCCCGGCTACGTCCATACCCGGCATCACCCTTCATGGCTGCCAGGTCGAACCAGACATACGCCTGCACCAGGTTCTCCTCGACCCCAACACCTTTGGCGTACATGACGCCAAGATTCGCCTGAGAGGCCGCATTGCCATTCTCGGCGGCCCGTCGATACCATTGGAAGGCTTTTTTGTAGTCCTGTGGCACACCCTGCCCGGCGTGATACATCACGCCAATGGCCGCCTGCACCGTGGACTCACCCTTCTCCGCCAGCGGTCGCCACTCGGAAAATGCCTCCTCAAACTGGCCTTTCTGAATCGCCTTTGCACCCTCTTCAACACCGGCATACACGGGAAAACACGGTACCGCCAGCGCCAAGGCAAGGCTGATTTTCTTCAGTGGGTTGCGAACGAACATGCTTCTGAACCTTTGCGGGCAGCGAAAGCGCTGGCGCACAGTCTGACCTAACGGATATATTTCCACGCCCGGCCATTACAGCATGGGAACGACATCAGGCGTGGGAACATATACTGGAGAAAACTGGTG
The DNA here is from genome assembly GCA_011051755.1 of Gammaproteobacteria bacterium. Classification (GTDB taxonomy): domain Bacteria; phylum Pseudomonadota; class Gammaproteobacteria; order SZUA-152; family SZUA-152; genus DRQN01. Next base: position 3,099 of record DRKN01000020.1, on the reverse strand, counting down.
CCGACACACGGACTCGAACCGCGAACCTACTGATTACAAATCAGTTGCACTACCAATTGTGCTATGTCGGCATGAAGCTGTGCATTCTATGCACTGGTGGCTTGGGATGCAATTTATTTGCACGTCTTTCGTTGCACAAGCTCAACACCCGGCTGCTGATCGGCCAGCGCTGCGATACCGGCTATTTTTTCAGTCTGTGCGCTGTCCACGCTGAGATCAAGCCATTTTTCCTTAACCGCCCGGTAGCGCGGCTTCATCATAGCGGCGGAATCCATGCGCCTTACCTGATTGAGGCGAGCGGTAGCGGTACTCTTGCGCGTGAAGAGTCCGAGCGAGATTGCATTTTTCACCTCGCCCTTGCCCATAATATACATATCATCCAGACCTTTTTCCTGCAGCACCAGAACCTTGCGGCGAGCATCCGCATAGGACTTGAATGGCGGCAGAAATACCCAATAACCCTTCAGTACCTGGCGCTCGCTCAGTCGTTGCTCAGCTTTCACATCGAGGGCCAATAGGGCCTTGTACATACGGCCCGCCTCTGCTTCGTCCTTCAAGGGCCCCAGGGTGAAACAGACCAGCACAATGGCTGGCGGCGGCTCAAGCTCCGGGAGTGCTTCCACCTTGAGCGGGGCCCGTGCAGACTCCCGGCCAGCAGGCGTTATCGGCTTCAGGCCGACTTGAGTGGACGCAGGTTGAGGAGTCTTCGGCACGGTCTGAGTTGCCGTGCCCAGGCCTCGCTCACGCAGGAGCACCAAGGACTCCACGCCGGGGGGTAATACCTCGGTCTGCAGCAACGGCGGTTCAAGCTTCTGCGGCTGACTATACTGCCAGTAAAAGAATGCCAGATTCAGCAAAAGAAAGAACCAGAAAACCAGTCTCATACCCTATTCATCGCGATAATATTCAAACCCTTAAGCACTAAATCCGGTTCATAGCGGACGTCACCCGGTAGCAATGGTAGCAAATCCGGCGCATTGCCTCCGCAGAGAATCGTCGTCAGCGGCACGGCAAGCATCTCCCGTACTTCCCGCCGCAGACGCTCGACAAATCCGACTGTGGCCTGCAGCCCTCCTCCTCTGACCGCCGATGGCGTATCACGGGCCAGCAGCGCATCCGTGGCAGCGCCGATTTCACCATGAATACCGGCCGTATTTTCGATCAGACTGGCGTGCATCAGGCCCGGACCGGGGACAATCAACCCTCCCAGGTGCCGCCCCTCAGCATCGAGCACATCCAGGGTTGTGGCCGTACCGCAGTCGACGATACACACCGCAGCGGAGAATAAATGTCGGGCCGCAACCAAGGCCGCCCAGCGATCAGCGCCGAGTTGCTCGGCCTGCGTGTAGCCATTCACCACTCCGCAGACCTGCGCCTGCGCCGAGACAATCTCCAGCGGCAGATGCCAGGACTTCTGAATCCAGTGCTTCAGCGCCTGCACGCGATCTTCAGCGATGACACTGACCAATAGAACCCGTTGTGGCAGTGTCGCTAGCGGCCACGAGCCTGACAGTAACTTCACAATATCTTTGTCGGGATACGCCATTCGCTGGACGACAGACATTTCCCCATTCCGGGAAACGGCCCACTTCAAGTTCGTGTTACCGGCATCGATAAGCAGCCAATCAGACATTGGCCAGTCGATCCGCTACCGCACGCAAGCTGATTTCACCGCTGTAAAAATGCTGCCGGGCACCGTTTTTCAACGACAGTATCAACGCGCCATTGTCATCAACCCCTTGCACGACTCCCGAGGTTTCCGCCGCTGGCGTCTGTAACACCACCTCGCGACCGAAAAAAGCATCCGCCGCCATCCACTCATCACGAAAGCTGTTCAGTCCATCCCTATCGTACTGGCGAACCGCGCCAATGAGGCAAGTAAGAACTTGCGCCGCGAGTGCATTACGGGCAACCCGCCTGCCGAGGCAGGACTCCAAATCCGCCCAGGGCTGATCGATAGCCTCTTGCGTGGATTCCGTGGCGCGGACATTCAGTCCAACACCGATAACGACCTCACAGGGGCCATCCGTCTCGCCCGATATCTCCAGCAGAACCCCAGCCAATTTACGCCCATGCAATAGTATGTCGTTTGGCCATTTCAGGCTTAGCCCCTCGACACCCTCATCGCGCAAGGCGCGCAGCAATGCAACGCCAACGGCGAGGCTCAGACCACCCAGTGCCGCCGCGCCCCGGGAAAAACGCCAGCGCAGCGAAAGATAGAGATTGCCGGCAAATGGCGATACCCAGTGACGTCCGCGCCGCCCACGGCCAAGGCGCTGGAATTCAGCGAAACAGGCCCGGCCGGTTTCCATCGTCCGCAAAGGCCGCTCGATCAGGTAAGTGTTCGTGGAGTCCACATCGAACAGCACATCGAGTCCGGAAAGGGACTGGCGTTCAGCGTCTGACATACCAGCAAGAATGCGTTCCTCACTCAGCAATTCCACAGCCCTTGCCAGGCGGTAACCCTTGCCACGAACATGAAAAATATCGACGCCGGCACTCTCCAGCGCCTGAATCATTTTCCAGACCGCCGCGCGGGAACAACCAAGCCGCTCACCCAGTTGGCTGCCTGAATAAAAATGGCCATCCGCGAGAAGCTCTAAAAGGGGTTTTGAAAACGCCACGTATCATGTCCGGTTTATCATTTGCCTGCCGGCGGAATCTGGCCAGCACGCCATCAGGCACGCTCACATTTCAGCGAAGCCATGTGCAATCGGGAATTCTAGCAAAAAAAAACCCTCGCGGTATAAGCGAGGGTTCAGGGATAGAACCTGGCGGTGACCTACTTTCACATGGGGAAGCCCCACACTATCATCGGCGCTAGAGCGTTTCACTTCCGAGTTCGGAATGGGATCGGGTGGTGCCACTCCGCTATGGCCGCCAGGAAAACTGTCATCAAGCAGAGACTACTGTCTGCCTGACATTCAATCGGGAAGTCGTCGTGCCAAGGGGTATAGTTCATCTGTTGCCAGCACCGCATAACACAAACCACTTGGGTGTTATATGGTCAAGCCTCACGGTCAATTAGTACGGGTTAGCTTCACACATTACTGCGCTTCCACACCCCGCCTATCAACGTCGTAGTCTCCAACGGACCTT
>DRKN01000019.1 GCA_011051755.1 Gammaproteobacteria bacterium | reverse complement strand
CGCGCATCCTGAAAAAACGCGGCCAACACCTGCAATACCGCCGTATCCGCACGCTCGACGTCAGAACCATCCAGCGTCACAGGGTGTTTTGCGGTCAGCGCCTCCAGCAGATGCACACGCAATTCACCCACAACAGAGATATCCAGCATCTCGTCACAAACGATATGGCTCACCGTCTCTGCTTCGCTATTTGAGGTTTTGTCACTCACTCATTCGTTCCCGTCGTGGATCAGCACCTGTGAATCTCACCACAGCTATCGGCAATGACTTTTAATGCTTTAGCGGTCCGGGTATTTTTCTGGAGGGCGGGTCAGGATGGGATAAACTGCCATCGGCTAAAAGAGGTGGGTTAGCAGATTCGCTGCTGATGACTAAAGTCATCAACGCGCATGAGTCAGAACATCAAACTCGAGTTTCGGCGTTCAGTTTCCTATAGAATCAACAAGTTACACGGTATGCACTATGAAAATTCGTCACATTGCAATTTGAATTAAGGCGCTCAGGGTTAGTCGTAAAACTCTTTCGAGCATTATCACGGAAAGTCTCTGCTATTCGCCCAAAAATGGCGGTTCGCACGGCTCATCAACCTCCTACAAGAGCCACCACAGATAGACATCAGGCGAAGATATCCACCAGCCCCAGCCCGATAGAAATGGGTGGGGATCGCTGTTGCAACTCTCCATCACCACTCACCACCCCGTGAGTATCGGCCACGGCATCGTGGCGCAATCCATTTTCATTTTCTGCTCCCTGCTGCTGCCCGGCAAACGATTCCTGCGAGACACTCGCATCGGCAAGATTCAGCCCCTGCTGCTCGAACATCTCACGCAGGCGCGGCAGGGCGGCATCCAGCGCCTCGCGGGCGGCCGGATTTTGTGCCGTGAAACTCACGCTGAGCTGCTGCGTATCTGAATAGATAATGCGCACGTCAATGGGGCCGAGATGACGTGGATTCAGCTGGATCTGAGCCTCACGGATTTCCTGATTGGCCAACCACACCATGCGTTGGCCAAGTTCCGCAGACCAGCCGGGCTGACCCATCGGGGTATTGACCGGCAAACCCGGCAATGAACCCGGGCCGCTCAGTGCCCCAGCACGTATCTCACTGCCGCTGCCCGGCAGAAAGGCCGTGGCAGGCAGATCCGGCGCAATGATACTGGTCGTGGCGTCCGCAGACACAGACAGCGGCGCACCCGGCCCGGCGCTGGTGACGGAAGAGCGGGATAGCGCCAGTAAACGGTCGATCTGCTGCTGGAACGGACGCGACAGGGGCTCACCAAGCAAGGCCTGACTCGTGAGCTGAGCCGCCATGCTGCCACGCACGGCCTGTTCCGTCAGCAGAGGAGCAGGCGTGATGCGCAACACCTCAGTCGCCTCTCCGCGGACATTCAATCCCAATGAAGCAGGCCGCTCCAGCCCCGCCTCCGGCCGGGCACCACCGGCCAGCGGCAAGACCACCGCTACCTGACCCGGCTGGTTGTACCGTGCATCGGCAGGGACAGGCCTGTCCCCGGAAAACGACAGGGATTTCACATCCGGCAGCGGTGCGGGTGGCAGGATCGCACCGACGGGCAGCGGTGCGGGTGGCGGGATCTCACCGACGGGCAGCGGTGCACTGGCAGCCGGCACATCCGTTACTGGCGGCATGCCGTCACTTCCGATGCCGGACAGAGGATCAAGCATGACCGGCAACACCTCAGCGTCGCCATCAAACACCGCCAGCATCGGTGCATTCGGTGGCAAGGTATTGCCATCTTGTGGCGAGGATTGTCCCGGCGGCAAATTCCCGACCGGCAACGATAACTGCACCGCCGTATCGACCGCAGCCCCTTTTGTCGAGGACTCCGCCAGTGGCTGCAAACGCTGCGCCAACATGCCGGCAAAGATACCTCTGGGCGCCGCAGACACGGCCACCACGGGTGTCGCGGAGGTGACAGGCATCATCGAGGATGTAATAAAAGCGGCTTCGGTCATGGCAGTGGTCTTTTGCAAACTCCGGTCGGTTTCGTGCCACGATGCACAGGCATCGGCATGGATATCAGCAGTAATTGAGCAAAGATTATGCCAATGGCGTGAAATCACCTGATTTGGAGCGGGCCATGCCCGCGATAGCCCCGGCCACCAACAAAAGATATATGCCACAGAGAACACAGAGAAAAACCGTACTGGTTATCTCGGTGGCGAATGGGCTTTTTATCGCGGGCATGGCCCGCTCCTACGGGTGGGGAGATTACAGAGCCACGAAACGGCCACCGCGCTGTGAACGCTCATCCTGTTCCCGCTGTTCCCGGCGTGAGGCCTGCTGTTCTTCAATCGCCTGATAGCGGGCAACCAGCGTATCGAGCATGCGCACCTTGCCACGCGAGGCGAACCACAGGGCGCGCTTGGCCTCGGCCGCCTGCGTGGCCTGCACGACCTGCTGCCCCTGTTGTTCGATGGCCTGTCCCAGTTTATGCAGGAACTGCTGATAGTCCGCCATCTGTACCGCACCCATGCCCACGGCACCGGCCTGTTGAAAGCGCTGGCGATAGTCGTCACGGTAACGCCGGAGTTCCTCCAACTGCTGCTGCACCTGTCCCAGCCGGGCCCGGGCAGCGCCCAGCGCCCGCGCCGCCTGCTGCTCGCGGCCTTCGGCAACCCGGACAACGGGTTTCAAACGCCTGGATTTTTTCATGATCCGTAACCACTCCCAGCAATTAATTTGGATTTATTTCAGCAACCGAACAACCACCGATTTCTTGCCGGCGCCACTCTTGGACATCTCATCAAGCGGCAACGGCATGCCAATATGAAAACCCTGAGCATAATCCACGCCAATTTCCTGCAAAATGGCAATGCACTCCTCGCTGTCGACGTATTCAGCGATCGTCGTCTTGCCCATGGCATGGGCGATGTCGTTCATGGAACGCACCATCGCCAGTTGCAGGGCATCACGCTGGATATCGCGCACGAAGGAGCCATCAATCTTGACGCTGTCCACCGGCAAATCCTTGAGGTAGGCAAAGGACGAATAACCCACACCAAAGTCATCCAATGCCGTATGGCAACCCAGTGCGCGCAATTGTTCGAGGAACTTCAGCGCGGCGCCAAGGTTGGCAATGGCCACGGTCTCCGTGACCTCAAAGGTCACCGCCGTAGGCGGCACACTGTGCCGTTGCAAGGCATTGGTAATGACCTCCAGCATGCTCGCCTCACCGATGGATTCGGCCGACAGGTTGATGGAGAAATGCAGGTTTGGCTGCGTTTTCAGCTGCTGACTCAGTGCCTCGATGGCATGCTCGATCACCCAGCGATCAATGGCGCGCATCAGGCCGAAACGTTCGGCGGCGGAAATAAAGCCAGCGGGCTGAATAACATGGCCGTCTTCGTTACACATCCGCAACAGCACTTCGTAACGATTCATCTTGCCCGTTTTCAAGTCCATGATGGGCTGGCTGACCAGGCTGAATTGGTCGCGACTAATGGCTTCTTTGATACGCCGCGCCCAACCCATGTCCTCGGACATGGCGGCCAGATCCTGCTGATCCTCGGCCTCGTATAAGTGTACGCAGTTGCGCCCGGAACGCTTGGCGATATGACAGGCGATATCGGCCTGCATGAGCAGGTCTTCCTTACTGACCACGGACTGGCCGAACAGACTGATACCGATGGAGCAACCGAGCTGGATCGCCTTGCCTTCATATTTGAAGACATAGTCGGCGAGCAGGCGACGATGGGCTTCGGCGGCCTGCACCACATCCGTTTCATTGGTGTCGTAGATCAGCAGGGCGAACTCGTCCCCCCCCAGGCGGGCGAGTAAATCGCTCTTGCGATTGCGCTGGCTGAGCATCTCGGTCACTTCCACCAGCACCTGATCCCCGGCGAGGTGTCCGAGGGTATCGTTGACGAACTTGAAATTGTCGAGATCAAGATAGAGCAGCGCATAATCACGCGGGCTGCCACGCCGGGCATTCTCTACCACACGCTCCAGTTCATTGAGGAAATATTCCCGGTTGTACAGGCCGGTGAGGGAATCATGCTCGGCCATTTTACGCAGATTTTCCATCATCGCCATGCGCTCGCCGATATCATCGACCAAGGCGATATAAAGCGTTCGATTCTCTATCTCCAGTTTGTTGACCTTGACCGACATAGGGAAACTGGAGCCATTCCGACGTACTGCGGTGACCGTTGTTTCATGAGCGGCAATACTCATCGAGGGTGATTTGCAGAGTTCGAGAAAACTGGCAAAAACACCGCCCGGCGATAAGGG
>DRKN01000018.1 GCA_011051755.1 Gammaproteobacteria bacterium | reverse complement strand
GGGCTGTCCATGCAGAGGTTCCATGTGACGGAGAGAGCGTTCCGGCAAATTCTAGGGAAATTCAAAGCCCGGGGGAAGGCGTTTTTCCGTGACGGGTATTTTTGCACATTTTTTTAACCTCCTGCCCACCGGCCACCAGCCTGCCTGCTCACACAAGACAGGGGTGTAGTGGAGTCTGCGTTCCCGCGACTGAAAAATCTGTAGTGCCATAATCATCACGACATAATCTGTAACTTGTTGTTTTATTAGATATTACGGTCAACAAAACTCAAAGATGGGCTGGTATTGGTGCTGGATCAGATCAATTGCAGGCTAGTGCTGCGCGCACATAAAACCCGAAGCTCGACAAACCTTTCAAGGAGAGATTTCATGCAAATTCTGGTGACAAAATTCATACTGCCTATGGCTATGGCGCTTGCTTTTACCGTCGGCGTTACGGGCTGTGGCAACAGCAGCAGTGACAACCCTAAAGAAAACAATGATATCCCCATCTATTCCGGTTCCACCAGCCCCGCCACTATTAGCGCATCCAATGCCGAGAAAATTGCCACCAGCGCGACCGAAGGCGTGCTACAGGCTGTTGAAACCGACGCCAATGGAGACGCACTGCCTACTATTCTCGTAGCCACCAACGAAAATTCGACTTCAAACCTGAGCCAGAAACTCCGGGATATCACCTATCGCCTGCTTGACAGTAAGCGCAACACCTATGTTCCGCTCGAGGTTGTCTTGGATGGAGACGATTTCCCGGCTGATATGGGATATTGCGGCGGTAACATTACTTACCCGGATGACATGTACAACAATACCAGCGACAAATTCAATGGAACCATCACCTACAACAACTTCTGCATGGACGCGGGAGTCGGCTATGGGAGGATGACGATAAACGGCTCTCTCATCTTCTCCGAGACAGAAACCCACATCTCCATGATCTATCGCAATCTCACCGTAAGCTATAACGGTGAAACCTACACGATGAACGGTACCTATACCTGCAACATCTCATTCACCACTTGCACCATGTCATCGGACTACGCAGGTTCAGACGGCTCAACCTATCGGATGAGCGACGTCAGTGTCGAGGGAAACAACAGCTCTGGCTACTTGGTAAGCGCCTCCTTCTGTCATCCCAACTATGGCTGCGTCACCATCAAGACCACCACCCGGATAACCTTTAACTGCGCAAACGGCATGCCCGACGGCGGCGCCATCAGCTTCACCGGGGCGAATAGTTCCTCAGGAACTATTCGCTTCGACAACTGTTCGAGCTACAGCGGTACCTACGATAATGGCAGCGGCAGCATCACCTCTTTTAGCGGCAACTGGCCTACCTGACCAACGCCTTCAAGCGGTGTGAAAAGCGTGGGCATTGCCCGTGATTTATCTATCGCCCACCCTTTGTATCGCACCCTGAAACCAATAACACACCCATTGGCCGCCAGCTGGCGATAGGATCCGCGCACCACGGAGCAGCGCCACGCGTTCACGCCAGAGGGGGACGGATCCGGCAACTAAGATAGTCGTCGCGAATCCATGGAAACTCCCTGAAAAAATGAGCAGAAGCTATTTTGTATGGCAGGTCAGACATAAAGCACTGGGGCCATGACTGACAATACCGCTAACCCCGGCATGACTGCCGACGACCCCGTTGTTGATACGCAGAAAGCTGGGGCTGAACCTTGAACCTTCGCCCCCTGATGGCACGCCGTGTGGATCGTGACAGGATGCGCACTCCACCTCGAAACCATCGCCGCTATCGTAAAGACGCACCTCATTGGTATCGGCAAAATTATTGCCGTTGGTGTCAAAAAAGGCCCATTTTCCAGGAATCGCGGTATCGGGCTGATTAAACTCCACGCCAGGTCCAAAGGTGTCCGGGTACTGTATGCCAACGGGGTGGTCATTGCGTAGATCCTCGCCAATGACAAAGGCCGTGAAATCCGTCCAGCCGGTCAGCTCCGCGTTGGCAGGGTTGTGGCAGTAGGCGGCACAAGTGAGCCCCGGGCCACCCAGGGTCATGTGTACACTCATGGGCCCCGAATTGCCCGCATCCCGCCACTGACCCAGAAAGGACGCATTGGATACCCCTACCTCGGTATTCCTCTGGCCACTGTTCATGGGATCCCAACCGGAACCCGGCATATTCAATACGGAGTCGATGCTGATCGTGCCGTCATGACAGGAGAGACAGGTCAGTGAACTGGGACCGGGCACGCTAGTGGGACGCATCAAGGTTGTGGGTTTATCGTAGATCGTGTAGTTGGCCGCGTCATTGATTGTGCGGTTCCACAGCGGCGCATCGATCTGGCTGTTGGCGCCATGCGGGGTGTGACAATACACACAAACGTCATTGTATTGGTTGCGTGCGCTGGACATATAGTCATATGAATTCCAGCTGGTGGTCAAATTGTGGCGGGTATTCGCAATACTCCCGCTGGCGGTGGTTCCTGAGCCTGGATCCCAGCCATCGGCACTGGCATTTGATAAAAACAATACGCTGGATAAAGCGAGAAAAACCGCCATTCGCCATGAGCCGACGGCAGAAAAACACGTGTTCTTCAACATCAGTACAACCCCTAACTCCACATCCTGATATTATCCGACCGGCTTTATCCATGCCCTCGACCCAAAAAACGGGTCATCGCGTACCGTTTCCCCCCTGATGACTACGCCAACTCAATTACTCCGAGCATAGAAAAAGCCAGGCTAAATGTCAACTTACTCAATGACTTAGGCTTACAACACCCGTCGAAAAACAAATATAACCAACTGAGATTCCACGGCTTTTTACTACACAGCAGCCCACTTGGTTACCAGGCACAGCGTCGGCCGTGCCAGCAGGACGGACACACCACCCAGTAATGCCGGGCGCCGAAAACCAAAAAAAACCAAAAAAAACCAAAAAAATTATTTCGTATGGCAGGTCAGGCACAAGGCACTGCCACCATGACTGACAATGCCTCCAACACCGGCATGGCTGCCGACGACGCCGTTGTTAACACGCAGAAAGCTGGGATTGAACCTTGAACCTTCCCCCCCTGATGGCACCCCGTGTGGGTCATGACAGGATGCGCACTCCACCTCGTAACCATCGCCGCTGTCATAAAGACGAACCTCATTGGTATCGGCATAATTATTGCCGTTGGCGTCAAAAAAGGCCCATTTTCCGGGGATTGCGGTATCGGGCTGATTAAACTCCACACTAGGTCCAAAGGTATCCGGGTACAGTATGCCAATGGGGTGGTCATTACGCAGATCCTCGCCAATGACAAAGGCCGTGAAATCCGTCCAGCCGGCATTCTTCTCGCTCTCAGGGTTGTGACAATATGACGCACAAGTGAATGATGAACCTCCCAGGGTCATGTGCCGACTTGTGGGTGATGATGGCCCCGAATTGCCCGCGGCCCGCCACTGATCCAGAAAGGATGCATTGAATGTCCCCACCTCGGCATTGCGCAGACCACTGTTCATGGGATCCCAGCCAGAACCCGGCATATTCAACACAGAGTCGATGCTGATCGTGCCGTCGTGGCAGGAAAGACAGGTCAGCGAGCTGGGGCCAGGTACGCTGGTGGGACGCATCAAGGTCGTGGGTCTATCGTAGATCGTGTAGTTAGCCGTATTATTGACCGTGCGGTTCCACAACGGCGCATCGATTTGACTATTGGCGCCATGCGGGGTGTGGCAATACACACAGACGTCATCGTATTGATTGCGTGCGTAAGCCATTACGCCGCCAAAGTTAGCATTGTAGCTGATGGTCAGATTGTGGCGGGTATTCACGATACTCCCGCTGGCGCCAGCACTGGAATCTGGATCCCAGCCGTCGGCACTGGCCTTTAAGGGCAACAGCAATACGCCCGAGAGCGCGAAAAAAATGATCGTTTGCCATAAGCCAACGGAAGAAAAACACGTATTTTTTATTATCATTAGCACTACCTCTTCTACATCTTACATCTACATCTACATCAGGTTGACTGGCTTTTATATCAGGTTGACGGGCTTTCATCCATGCCCTCAACCCGCAAACAGCCCATCGTTTACCGCCAATCCCCAAACCACATTGGCTTCAACGAGCATAGACGAAACCATAAAAAACATCGATTTATTTCAGGAAATACACTATTTATGTATCGCCCTGTCTGAGCTGGCACGAAAATAGCTGTGGGAAGCCTTCTTCCAGCACCCCGTTATATAACGACAACCCACTGATTTTCTTTAGGGTTTTGGATCTTGCCACCCATAACGCCCAGCAACACATTCAGACAAAACCTTCTGGCGGCAGAATCACGCCAGTCAGGTCATTGTCTGACAGAGCCGGCACAGGTACAGCGACTGCCCACCCAGCACCTGCTTCACGACAGGCGCGCCACAGTGGTAACAAGGCAGGCCCTCGCGGCGAAACACCCAGAAGCGGGCCGCCTCGAAATCCGCACCCACAGCCATCAGTTCATGCGCACGGGCCAGATCATTGATGTATCCCACTCTACATCTCTGAGGGGGCAATTCCTCACCGCTCGCCTAGCAAAAGTAGGCACTTTAAGAAAAGCGCCTACTTTTGGTGCTACGAACCAGCATTGAACAATGCGTAGCGGGTAAATTCCTCCCAAGACCTCACCCCTTGGACGGGAATGTGTATTCAGCACGTGAAATGTAACGGAGTAGAGATAATCAGGATGCCGCGTCGAGAAATAATCGCGAAATGCATGACAATGGCCGTTAAAACACTTTCCCGCTTTTTTCAAGCGGGTTTTTGCCCTGTCGAATCCTCTTAGTGGGGGGTGTTTTCGGACGTGCTTCTGCTGATCCCCTTGCCCATTTTAAGCCTCATTAACATAGCGCTAATTATAGCGCATTTCTTTTATTTTCAGTAAAATAAGCATGACGTAGAGCTAGTGCTCCGTCAGGGTTATATTGACGAAGCACTAGAGGATAGGGCGATGAAAAACACCACTCAATTTCAAATAGAGCTATAGTTCATCCGAGTTTTGCACCACAACATAATGATGATTCGAGATTCTGGAGATATCGCTAACCAAACAGAGCAAGGGGAAGACCTTGCAAATGCCACGGATAAGCTCGCTCTGCAAATTGATATTAAATCAGCTTGGCATTTCATCAATCAGGCTCCAGCAAGTGCTTCCGCCACCTTGTTTGACGAAGACATTTACCTGCGGTCACGGCGTACCATGCATCACATCCTACAACGAACTATTACTGCTCACTGACCACCTCCTGTCTGTGCATAAAAACGGCCAGCGTTGCGACAGAATCCAAAACAACGCAAACTGTGCCCCCTGACGTGCCCGGCGCACACCACATTCCATTGACACGAATACTGAAAGCACGAAAGGTTATCCCATGACACATTCCCACGATCTGTTCGTCGAAGCCCAAAAACACATCCCCGGTGGCGTCAATTCGCCGGTGCGCGCCTTCCGCGGCGTGGGCGGCGACCCGGTTTTCTTCAAGAGCAGCGAAGGCGCCTACATCACCGATGAAGACGACCGGCGCTACGTGGACTACGTGGGCTCCTGGGGACCGATGATCGTTGGCCATTCACACCCGGCCGTATTACAGGCGGTACAGGACGTGATCAAAAACGGCCTCGGCTTCGGCGCACCGACACGCATCGAAACCGAGATGGCGGACAAGGTCTGCGAGCTGGTGCCATCGGTGGAGCTGGTGCGCATGGTCAACTCCGGCACCGAGGCCACCATGAGCGCTATCCGGCTGGCGCGCGGCTTCACCGGACGCGACAAAATCGTCAAGTTCGAGGGCTGCTACCACGGCCACTCCGATTCACTGTTGGTAAAAGCGGGTTCCGGCGCCCTGACCCTGGGCGTACCCACCTCGCCAGGTGTGCCCGCAGCGCTGGCCGAGCACACCATCACCCTGGATTACAACAACATCGATTCGGTGAAAGAGGCCTTTGCCCAGGTCGGCAGCCAGATAGCCTGCATCATCGTCGAGCCGGTGGCCGGCAACATGAACTGCATCCCGCCGCTGCCGGGTTTTCTCGAGGGCCTGCGTGAGATCTGCGATGAACACGGCAGCGTACTGATTTTTGACGAGGTGATGACCGGCTTCCGCGTCGCCCTCGGCGGTGCGCAACAGCATTATGGCGTCACCCCGGATCTCACCACGCTCGGCAAGGTCATCGGCGGTGGCCTGCCGGTGGGCGCCTTCGGCGGCAGACGCGAAATCATGCAACAGATCGCACCACTGGGCCCGATCTATCAGGCCGGCACCCTGTCCGGCAATCCCGTCTCCATGGCCGCCGGTCTGAAAACCCTGGAACTGATCTCGGCACCCGGCTTTCACGATGCGCTGTCCGCCACCGCCGTTAAACTCTGCAACGGTCTGGCAGAACGCGCCAAGACCGCCGGCATTCCACTGACCACCAACCAGGTCGGCGGCATGTTCGGTATCTTTTTCACCGATGCCGAGACGGTCAACGACTTTTATCAGGCCACCCAGTGCAACACCGACCGCTTCAAGTTGTTTTTCCACGGTATGCTGGGCCAGGGGGTGTATTTGGCGCCCTCAGCCTATGAAACCGGCTTCGTCTCTTCGGCCCACAGCGATGCCGAGATCGACACCACCCTGGCGGCAGCGGAAAGGGTCTTCGCCAGCCTGTAACGAGCGGCGAACAACCACAACCGTCACCAATAGCCACCGCAAAGGAATATTAAGGAATATAGATGCAACGGCTCACCCCCCCCCTTCACACCAGCACCCTCCGCACCCTGTTGGCCGGCTTGCTGGTGCTCGCCGCATTGCCGTCGTTTGCCGCAACGGACGCCACCGAAGCCATCCCGATAGAAGCCCAACCGCTGGCCGAACTGGCCATTTATCCACAATACCGAGCCCCGGCCTCGGTGATCAGCGATAACGACAGCCGTATCAGCGCCGAGGTCAGCGCACGCATTGTCGACATCCCGGTACGGGTCGGCGAAATGGTAAAAAAGGGCGCACTACTGGTACAACTGGAACGCACCGATTTTGAGTTGGCATTGGCCCGTGAGGAAACGGTATTGCAAGCCCTGCTGGCACGCATCGAGCTGGCCGATTACCAGCTCAGCCGGGCGCAGGCATTGTCGCAGAAAAAGGTGGTTTCCGAAGAGTTGCTGAAACAACGTGAGTCGGAGTTGAGCAATCTGCGCGCCCAGTTGGCTGGACAGGAAATCGCACTGACGCAGGCCAGACGTCAGTTGGAAAAATGCACCGTACGCGCCCCCTTCGAGGCCATCATCAGCGAACGTCTGGCCCAGGTCGGCGAACTGGCCAGCCCCGGCAGCGCACTGGTGCAGATCGTCGATAATCGCCACCTCGAGGTCTCCGCCCAACTACAGGCGCCGCTGGCGCAGTCCCTGCCGCAGGCCATACAGCCCGAACTGGTCACCCCGCTACAGCGTTACCCGCTCAGCCTGCGCCACATTGTCCCGGTCTTCGATCTCCGCTCCCGAACCCGTGAGGCACGCCTGCGCTTTAGCACCGACGCCGCCCTGCCCGGCAGTGCCGGTGAGCTGGTGTGGCGCAGTGATCATCCCCACCTGCCGGCGGAACTGCTGAGCCGCCGCGATGGCCGATTGGGTGTCTTTGTCGCCGTCGACGGACGGGCGAAATTCATTCCCCTGCCCAACGCGGAAGAAGGCCGGTCGGCCATGGTGTCATTTTCCACCCAGACAGCCGTTATCACCCTCGGCCGTTTCCGCCTGCAGGACGGCAACCCCATTGCCCTCTCGCAATGAGCCGCTGCATCCGTCAGTATAATCTAGCCGATAGCACAGGTCGCACAGGAGGGATCCTGTATGGCGTCCTGTGCAGAGTCCGGCAAGGTATAAAGCTGATAGTCCACCGGCTCGCCCCGCGCCGTGTACCACGCCTCGCACACCCTGCGCGCCTCGGCCAGGCTGTGAAACGTCCACAGCACGGCACCCGTATCGGCCATCAGGGTGGCGGTGCGATCCGGCCATTCCTTGATAAAAAAGATCATGGTTTTTATCCTCGTCGATTACTGTTGGCAAAACCAGTATCTGCAACGCGTGTGACGTATGGATTACCGTCGCATGAAGATTTGATGACGGATCACTCAACACCATGAGCTTCTTGCGCAACTTTCTACAAAACCACGTCCTCGCCAATGCCACCTTCGTGGTCATTCTGCTGATCGGCACGCTCAGCTATTTTCAGCTACCCCGCGCCCAGGATCCTGAAATCAATTTCAACTGGGTGGCCGTGTTCACGGCCCTGCCCGGGGCATCCACGGAGGATGTCGAAAAGTTGATTACGCAGCCACTGGAGGACGCCCTGCAGGGATTGTCCGACGTCAAATTCGTCATCAGTAACACCCGCGAGGGTATGTCCGACA
The DNA here is from genome assembly GCA_011051755.1 of Gammaproteobacteria bacterium. Lineage (GTDB taxonomy): Bacteria > Pseudomonadota > Gammaproteobacteria > SZUA-152 > SZUA-152 > DRQN01. The sequence goes on along the minus strand of DRKN01000018.1, from coordinate 11,322 downwards.
TCAGTGTACGCTTCGACGACATCGATGAACGCCTGTTCGACAAGCGCCTCACCGACCTGCGCCGCGAGGTACAGAACAAGGCCAACACCGACCTGCCCGATGAGGCCAGCGAACCTTTCGTGATGGAATTCACCACCGCCAACCAGTTCCCCACGGCGATGGTGGTGCTGAACGGCATGGCCAACGACGAAGTCCTGCGCCGCGCGGCGCGCAACATCCGTGACGACATCGACCGTCTGCGTGGCGTCGACACCACCGACCCCGCCGGCCTGCAGGATCCGGAGATTCAGATCGAGTTCAACCCCGAACTACTGCGCCGCTACGGCGTTACCCCCACCCAACTGGCCGACACGGTGCGCGCCCACTTCCACGATGTCTCCGCTGGCGAGCTACGGGTCGGTGAGCAATCCTGGCTGGTGCGGCTGATTGGCACCAGCAGCGACCCCGAACAGATCGCCCGCCTGCCGGTCAGCACCACCAGCGGCAATACACCCATCGGCGAACTGGCCAGCGTCCAGCGCGTGCGCGAAAAGAGCACCAAGCTGGCCATGCACGAAGGCAAGCCCGCCGTACTCCTCGCGGTGACCAAAAAAAGCAATGCCAACACACTGGAGTTGGTACAGCGCGTCGAAGACTACATCACCACAAAGAACCCGGTTCTCGCCCCTCTGGGACTGGAGTTGAAACTACTCGACGATCAGACCGTCGCCACCCGCGATGCCTTGCGCATCATGCAGAACAACGCGGCACTGGGCCTGCTGCTGGTGGTGTTGGTGGCATGGATTTTTCTCGGTGGACACATCGCCGTTTTCATCGGCATCGGCATCCCCTTCACCCTCGCCGCAACGTTCCTGCTACTCAACAGCATTGGCGAAACACTCAATCAGTCGGTACTGCTGGGCATTGTTATCGTGCTGGGCATGCTGGTGGATGACGCGGTGGTGGTGGTCGAGGCCATCTATTATCGCTTGCAGCGCGGCGCCCAGGCGCTGGATGCCGCGATTGGCTCCCTACGTGAGGTGTTCAAGCCCGTCACCTCCTCGGTATTGACCACCATGGCGGCCTTCCTGCCACTGATGCTCATGCCGGGACTGGTGGGTGACTTCATGTTCATCATTCCCTTCGTCGTCTCGGTCGCGCTGGCCATCAGCCTCATCGAGGCCTTCTGGATGCTGCCGGTACACATCAGCGCCGCCCGCGTCAATTTCCAAAAAACCTCCCGCCTGCAAGCCCTGCGCGTGCGCTTCACCCACTGGGTACGCATCACCTACTGCCGCCTGCTGATCCGCGTACTGCGTTATCCCAAACGCTCACTGGGCATCATCATCCTGCTGCTGGTGGCGGCGCTGGGTCTGCTCGCCAGCGGCCAGGTACGGGTACAGTTCTTCGCCTTCGATCCCTCACGGCTGTTCTACATCAACGTACAGATGCCGCCCGGCACGCCCCTTGAAACAACCATGGACACCCTGCTCGAAATCGAGGGCAAGGCGCGCGGACACCTCGAAGACAACGATACGCGCGGCATCATTTCCGTGGCCGGACAAATGTTCACGGAAATGTCGCCCTATTTTGGTGATCAGTACGGACAGATCGCCTTCAGCCTCAACCCGGATCACAATCAGACACGCAGCATCGACGAGATCGTTGATGCCATGCGCGCCGATGTGATGGCCGTGACAGGGCCGAGCCATATCAACTTCTTTATCATCAAACCCGGCCCACCCACTTCCAGCCCCATCAATGTCAAGGTGCGCGGCGACAGTTTTAACGAACTACGCGCCGCCACCGACGCCCTATGGCGCGAGCTGGAGACCATGCCTGCCGTGCATGACATTCGCGACGACGACAGTGAAGGCAAGCCCGAGCTGCGCCTGCACCTCAACACCGATGCCCTGCAACGCACCGGTCTGCGCACCAGCGATGTCATGCGCGACATCCGCCTGCTGTTCGATGGCGAGGTGGTCGCCAGCATGCAGGATCAGGGCGAAAAGGTAGAAGTGCGGGTACGCGCACAACCACTCAGCGCCGACGACATCGACGAGGTGCTGCGCCAGCCCATCGCCCTGCCCGAGGACACCGCACAGCAGACCCACGAAATCCCGTTAGGCGAACTGGTGCATGTCAGCAGTGGCGCCGGCAAGGCCTATATCCGCCACTACAATTTCCGCCGCACCATCACCTTGCAGGCGGAGTTGGATCAGCTGCAAATGGACACGGTCACTGCCAATCAACACATACAGGAACACTGGCAGACCCTGCGCGCGCAGTACCCGGGCGTGGATCTGGAATTCTCCGGCGAACTGGATGACATCCAGGAAAGCCTCGATGCCATGGCCTCGCTATTCCTGTTCGGCACCGGCCTCATCTACCTAATCCTCGGCAGCCAGTTCCGCAGCTATTGGCAACCCTTCATGATTCTCGCCACCGTACCGTTGGCCTTCATTGGCGTGGTGTTCGGCCTCGCTGTCACCAATAACCCGTTGAGTCTGTACACCCTGTACGGTGTCGTGGCTCTGGCCGGTATCGCGGTGAACGCCGCCATCGTCATGATCGACGCCGCCAATACCCGCCTCGCCGGCGGCATGAGCGTGCTGCATGCCACCGTCTATGCCGCGCGACGGCGCGTGATCCCCATCATCATCACCTCACTGACCACCATCGCCGGACTGTTCTCACTGGCCACCGGGCTGGCCGGCAAATCACTGGTGTGGGGGCCAGTGGCCTCCGCCATCGTCTGGGGACTGGCCTTTTCCACCGTGCTGACACTTTTTGTCATCCCCCTGCTCTACCGCACCTTCATGAGACAGGCACGCCGCCCGGCGGGGAACACAATCGATGAGACCTGACAATCTTTTCGCTTTAACACTTTTCGCTTTAATCATTGACAAACTCGCACGGCTTTAGCTAACGTCGGCGCTCAACTACCCAACAAACAATCGTATGACACGGAGGCTCTAATGAAAAAAGCTGCATTATCCCTGGCGCTCGCCGCCTCAGCCCTGCCCGGGTTTGCCCTCGCCGACAACGGCCCAGGCTGCGGAATTGGTACCCAGATCTTCAAGGGTCAGAGCGGGCTGTTTGCCCACACCCTGGCCGCCACCACCAACGGCTCCACCTTCAACCAATTGTTCGGACTCACCTCCGGCACCCTGGACTGCAATCCCGCCAATGTCGTCTCCAACGAATTTGAGCGGGTCAACTTCGTCGCTGCCAACCTGGACAACCTGTCTCAGGAAATGGCCCAGGGTGGTGGCTCCCATGTGCAAGCACTGGCGGCGCTGTACGATATCGCCCCCGCCGACCGTGCACAGTTTTATGAACTGACCCAGCGCGAGATGCCGCAACTGCTCGACTCCTCCAAGAATGGTGCGCAAGCACTACTGGTCAGCCTCAATACGGCCATGAACGCAGACCCCGTACTGGCGAAATACTCACGCTAATCCACGGCAGACATAGCCACCGAAAACCGAATTCAAGGAGTAATAAAACTATGAAAAAAGCGACAAATATCGTGCTGCTGGCCGCTGCCATCGGCTGTTCCGCGCCACTGGCCTTTGCCGGCGAAGAGGGCGCAGGCTGCGGTATCGGCAAGGTGATCATGGAGGGGAAATCGGACAAGGGCAGCAACATCGTTGCCTCCATCCTCAACGATGTCCTTATTGCACGCACCTTCTTCATGAGCACGGCGGCCATCATGGATGAGCCTTTGCTCGGCTGCGATCCAAGCCAAACCGTCATGCAGGACGTGGAGAAGAAACGCTTCGTTGCCTCCAACATGGACAACCTGTCGCAGGAAATGGCCCAGGGACAAGGCGCCCACCTCGAAGCACTGGCTTCGGTCATGGGCATCGCTGAAACCGACCAACCCGCTTTCTTCAGCATGACCCAGAAAGAGTACGGCAACCTGCTGCCGAGTGGCGAGGCCGCCCCGGGCGAAGTACTGGCTTCTCTCAATGAGGCCATGCTGCGTCATCCGCAATTGGCGAAATACACCCGTTAAAGCCGACGCCAGTAACGCAAGACACGATCCCCGCTGATGCTGGTCAGCGGGGATTTTTTGTGTTGACACCACGACCCCGACGAATAAATCACATGCGATTACCCTTTCTCCGCACCCTCGGGCCTTCCGCTGCCCCCGGGTGCCTGTTTTTTTGCCTTTACCTGGCCTGTCCGCCCACAGCATTGGCGACAGATGCCCCCCCTCTTCTGCAAACGGAACACCTGGACAAGACCGTGCAACGCCTGTCCGCGACTCCCGATCACTACCTCATTGAACTCTTGCAACAGACAGAGGAAAAGCGTCTGTGGGAAAGGCCTGTCTGGCAACGCCTGATGCACTACAAGCCGACCCTGTTCGGCGGCATCGAAAGCCAGGTGGATGGCACTGACTTCTTTCTTTCGGCCAGCGGCAAAAACGATCCCCGGGCTGAATTGAGAGCCACCCTGGCGGGATTTTTCACCCCTATTCAGGTAGCACCCACCGGACTGTCGCCCCAATGCCGCTTCCCGGCACGCTACTTCTGGTTAAATTCCCAACTGAACTTCGACCCCAAGCGGCTCCCCGTTCAGGCCTGCCCGAAATTTGACTTTTTCATGGATGGCATACGTCCCCATGGCATCACCGTGGTCTTCCCCGCGGAGCATCCGGACAGCCCCTCCTCCATGTTCGGCCACACCCTGCTCCGCCTCGACCGTGCAGACCAGACCAGCGCTACACGCATGCTGGACTACACCATCAACTTTGCCGCCGAGGCCGAGGATAGCAGTGGCGTCGGCTATGCCATCAACGGTCTCACCGGCACCTTCGAAGGCCGCTTCCGCGTCATCCCCTATTACATGAAGCTGCGTGAATACGCGCAGATGGAAAGTCGTGACATCTGGGAATACCGCCTGAAACTCACAGCGGAACAGACCCGCTTTATCACTATGCACGCCTGGGAAATGGTACCAACCTTTTACGACTATTATTTCTTCACCGAGAACTGCGCCTACCACCTCCTGTCCCTCATCGAGCCGGCCCTGCCCGAACATACGCTGACCGACAGCTTTGGCAGCTGGGTGTTGCCAGTGGACATCCTACGTGTGTTGCGCAGCAATGACCTGGTCGAGGATGTGCGTTACTACCCCTCCCGCTACCGCACCATCCAGGCCCGCCGAGAGGGACTGGATGACAACAGCGAGGCACTGGCACTCACCATCTTCAATGAGGGACTACAGACCAGCAGTGATCGATTGCAGCAGTTCGAAGCCGGGCAGCAAGCCGACATCCTCGACCTGGCTTACGAATACCGTCGCTACACAGGCATCACCAGCAGTGGCGTGTTTGATCCCGCCCTCAGCGACGACGAACAGGCCCTGTTGCTGGCCCGCAGCCGCCTCGGCATCGTGCGTGGGGCACCGCAGGTGGCGCCTCCGCAAACAGCACCGGACGAGGGACACCTCGCCACGCGCCTGGGTCTTGGCTACGGTATCAACGATGCAGAGCGTTTCATCCAGCTCGACTGGCGCGCCGTCTATCACGACTGGCTGGATCCCGCCGCCGGTCACAGCAGCGGCTACGCCCTCGCCTTCGGCTCACTGGCCACGCGTTTCTATCCCGACGCTGAACACCGCCGGTTACGCCTGCGGCAACTGCACATCGTCCGCATCGACAACATGGAACCCTGGGATGCTTTCTTCCGCCGCATCTCCTGGCGCGTGGTCACCGGCATCGAAAGCCTGACACAGAACGACGAGCGCCAGGGCTTCATCCTGCGCGGCGGGCCCGGCGTCAGCATCGGCACCCGCGACAAACGCCTCCTGGGCTACGGCCTGTTAGAGGCCGAAATCGGCGCCACCGCGGCCTATGCCGATAATGCCCGCCTAGCCGCCGGCCCGGCCATCGGCCTCATGGCCAGCCCCGGCGAACACTGGCGCCTGCGCCTTACGGCGAGCTATCTGGCCGACGCCCGTGATCGGCAGCAGGACAGCGCCCGCCTGGAGGCCGGCTTGTCCTGGGGCACGCATGCCACACCCTCGTTGCGTCTAAGCGGGGGACGCTACCGCCAGCTCGACGGCTGGTACAACGAGGCGCAGGTCTCACTGAAAATCTACTTTTAGTGTAGTGTCAAGGTGATAATGCCGGACTCAGCTTGTCTGTTTCCCTGTGGCGCTGAACCCGGCATTATCACCTTGAAAGAGTACTAGCCATGTTACCCGGCCGACATCCCGGATTTACCAGACTACTGTTCATCCCCGGACTGCTCCTGAGCCTCGGCGCCTGCAGCAATCTGTTCTTCGTCCCTATGCAAACACTCCTGCGCAGCCCGGACGAACTGGGCCTGGATTTTGAAAATGTCTTTATCGAGAGCAGCGACGGCGTGCGCCTCTACGCCTGGTTCCTGCCCACCGAGGAGACGCCCCGCGGTACCATCCTCTTCCTGCACGGCAATGCCGAAAACATCAGCACCCACATCGGCAGCGTCTACTGGCTGCCCTCACGCGGCTACAACGTGCTTCTGCTGGATTACCGGGGTTATGGCCTGTCGGGTGGTGAACCGTCCCTGCAAGGCGCCACGGATGACGTGCAGGCGGCCCTGCACTGGCTGCTCGACCACCCCCATCTGGATCACAACAAGATCATCGTACTGGGGCAAAGCCTGGGCGGCGACCTGGGCGTCGTCGCCATCGACCGCGCCGGCCTGGCGCCGCGCATACGCGCCCTGATACTGGACAGCGCCTTCAGTGATTACCGCCTCATCGCGCGCGAAAAGCTGGCCGACTTCTGGCTTACCTGGCCCTTGCAATATCCCCTTTCCTGGCTGATCTCCGACCACCACGTCCCAGAAGAAGCCATCGCCCGCATCAGTCCCACGCCCGTACTCATCATCCACGGCCAAGCGGACGTCATCGTCCCGCCGCACCATGCCGAGCGACTCTACCGGGCCGCACAGAAACCGAAAGCACTCTGGATCGTCCCGGACACCGGCCACATCGGCGCCCTGACCCGGCCCGAGATCCGTGACCAGTTGGTGGATTATCTGGATCAGGTTCTGGGACACGCAAAACCATCGGCCCGGGCCGAACTCACGCCAATAGCCAACACTGATCGATGACAATAAAATGAAACACATCCTGCCCAATCTATTGCTGCTCGGCGTTTTGTTTACCCACCCCCTGCAGGCCGCACTGACGCACGACCCGGCCCTGCACTGGAATGGCGTTTTCCCATTGCCCTCATCGAACGTGGCCTGATGGCGCCCCCCATTGGCGTGCACCGCCTGCACGGCACGGTATTCTTCAATACCGGCGATGCCTGGAATGACAACTGCGCCTTGTCTTGGGGCATTTGCGGGCCTCTGATAGGTGCACTTTATACGTTACACCACACTAGGCTACTGGTTACCCGTCAATCTGCGCCTGGGCTATGCCCTGGGTCTCGACGACGATGGCACGGAACAGATCTACCTGAACCTCGGCGCTTCATTTTAGGAAGCGCCCCAAAAATCTGGCACAATCACGACATGTCCACCGACAAACCCATCCCCCCAAAACGATACTGGCTGCTTGCCTGGCTACTGACATTGGCCATAATCCCGGCCCTGTCCATCTACGGCCGGCGCCTGCAAACCCTGGCCCGCGAAAACCTCGACACGGGCCTCCTCGCCTGGCTCATCGCCACCCCGACCCTACTACTGGTGTTCGCCGTCCTGCTCCACCAAGTGCGACGTGGCAACTACCGCCAGCTCTGGCACCTGAGCTGGGCGCTGGCCCTGTTCGGCCTGCTGCCGCTGACCCTGCCGGCAGTGGAAGAACGCCTGCACTTCCTCGTCTTCGGCGCCTTCGGCCTGGCCGCAGGCCGCGCCTTTCCCATCTGGCTGGCCGTATTTCTGGGCACGGCCGCCGCCGGTCTCGACGAGTTGTTGCAGTGGGCGCTGCCGGATCGGGTCGGCGACTGGCGGGACGTGGGCTTCAATCTGCTGGCGGTAGGCGGTGGCCTGCTGCTGGCACGCCTGGGCAAGCGCTGATGCGGCGCTGGCTGACCGCGCTCGCCCTCGCCTGCCTCGCCACCAATGCCGGAGCTGAAACACTGCGCCTACAGGTACTGGATGTGGGCGAGGGGCAGGCCGTGCTGCTCCAGCATGGCGAACGCGGCATCCTCATCGACACCGGTCACGCCGGACAGGCGCCAAAGGTGCTGCGCGCCATCGCAGACAGCGACATCCGCCATCTGGACATGCTCATCCTCAGTCACCTGCACCCCGACCACGCCAGCGGCTATTTCCGCCTGCGCGAAGCCTGGCCAGACACCCCGGTGCTAGATGCCCAACACCCGCTACCCGCCGACATCTCGCCGGACATGGTGCGCTGGGTGAACGAGGCTCTGTCCACCGATCCCCTGCGCCGCCCGCTCAACGCGGGCGACGCCCTGCCCTGGGGCGACGCTCGCATCGAGGTGCTATGGCCTGCTGACTTCACCAGCGACAACCTCAACCGGCACTCGCTGGTGCTTCACATCCGCCATGGCGAGCGCAGTGCGTTGCTGATGGGCGATGCCGGAAAAAAGGTGGAACGTGCCCTGTTGCAACAGGGAAAGAAGCTCACTGCGGACGTGCTCGTGGTCGGCCACCATGGCGCCAGCGACGCTGGTGACACGGCCTTTCTCGCCGCCGTTCGGCCGGCCTACAGTGTTATCTCTGTCAACCGCAACAACCTGCGCGGCTACCCGCATGCCGATACCCTGCAACGCCTGCGTGCCACGGGTGGGCAGATATTGCGCACCGACGAAGACGGCGACATCTGCCTGTATCTGCCGCGTACGGGAACCGTCGTGCCCTGCACAGAAAAACCATAAACCTATTCTCCGGAACCTTCCCGGCGATCACAAAACCTGACTTCAAGCCTAGTGTGGGCAGGTTTTCCATGCCCACGAGAAATGTGAATCAACCGCGTGGGCACACAAAACGTGCCCACCCTACCAGACTGTCACCGATGAAAGATGCCGCCAAGCCGCAACGGCCCGCCGGCAAGAAAAAAAGAACGGCTCAGATAATCGGGTAGGGGGGCAATAGCGGTTTGGAATGGACGCTTACAGGAAAATAGAGAAATAGGGGACAGACCACGATTAAAATCGTATGCCGTGCTAATCCAGCATATGAATAAACGTGGCCTGCCCCCTATTCACACCCTATTCACGCTCGATCTAACCTAAGTTATTTAATGCAAACAATTTTATCGGTATATGCTTACCGTAATAAATAAAGTCTTTATCCGTAGTGAATATTTCTGCTTCTAAACGGGAGGCTACAGCACATATTAGAAAGTCTATGTGCGAGCCTTGAACCCCCTTAGAGCGACATAGATTTGAAAAATTTGCTGCCTGAATATAATCATCGCCAACAATTGGGAAATCATCAAAATACTGCAATTTGTTGTTTAATTTTTCGAACTTAGATTTGTCACTGTAACCTGACAAAATCTCTTGTCGAATTGGGCCGATAATAATGACTCTCTGATCTGAAATTAGCCCCTCAAGTTCCTGAACATGGGCTTCAAACCCTTTCTTTTTTGACCTTAGAGCATAAGACCAGATAGGTGTATCAACTACAACTTTCAATGCTCCCTACCTTTCTTATAATCATAGTCTTCGTCAGGATCTAAACTTCCAAACAACTTAATAATCTCCAGCTGCTTTCGACGATTTATGAACTCCCTAAGGGCATGATTTACAGTGTCTTTTTTTGTTTTTAACCCACTAATTGACAGCGCTTCTTCAAGCAGCTTGTCGTCTATTGCAAGATTTGTGGCCATAATGCACCTCCTTTTCTACACAGTAGATTACACATCAACGCGTGTCAATATGAGGTTTGGAGAGAATTGAAAAATATGAAAAATAGGGGGCAGACCACGATTAAAATGGTATGCCGTGCTAATCCAGCATATGAATAAACGTGGTCTGTCCCCTGTTCAATGACGACGCAGACACCCATTATTACAATGAATGTCTTCAGGAGGCCGCTGAACAGTAGGGGTTGGCTGTCCATGCATACTACTGATGACCAATCATGTCCACATACTGGCCACCCCGGAGACAGCGCAAAGCATCAGTGGGCAAGGGAGAGCTGGACACCATCCGCACCATCCGCGAGGCAACAAATACCGGCTGGCTGGGTGCTGGGCAATGATCGCTTTCGAGAGAAGATAGAGCGATTATCTGGGTGTCGCACGGCACCGAAATCGAGAGGCAGGCCACGAAAGGAGACTAATAGGGATTAATTCGAGCCTGACCTCGTTTCCCTGCCGTTTCCATCGACTGACGTAAGCCAGTCATCGGAACCTGAAGTGCCAGCAGCAACGTGCTCCCATTCAATTTTTCGGTAAGTCAAACAAACTGTCAGCAACTGGGTCAAGTCGCTGTTAGCTGAGTCTTGCGTATGCGGCATATTCAGATCGACATCGATAATGATGGCATCGGTCAGCTTGGTCGTAAAAAAGTGTTCCTGCTTACCGTCTAACGAGGTGCGATATCACTTGACTTCCACTTTGGACAGAGCCTCACCCGAGCCCAAAGCGTTGTAAATCATGGGTACGGATTTGTTCAGTGTACAGGTAAAGAGGAAAGGCTTGTGTCTCCTCTGGCCGCTGGGTTGGCCGGACTGTGGATCGGCTGGAATGGTAACGTTGTGTTTGACTTCCTGTACCAAAATTTCATCTTCATGTCCTTCAACGTAACCGTTGCCGACGGACTCCGCCATAAAAGAGCCAGAGGTGATACTACCTTGGGCGGCACCCTCAATAGAGATACAGGCAGGAGTTGGCATAGTATTTTGTCTCCATTCATGCAGGATGTAGAGTTAAAAAATATATCTAGTTTGTGTGTCTTTCTGCGACCAGTAAGCACCTCTCGAAACATTTTTTAAAATACGGTCGGCGTACTTGCAGCTTGAGTTATTTCTTTCTTTTGATTTGCTATAGAACTCCACTTGCAGCCATGTGAAACTCGCCTGCCATTTTGAGTGCTGTCGCTTTAAGGCAAATAGAATACTGTTTTTTTATTGCCTTTCAGCTCTCTTAGAAAAAGACCGCGTATATGTTTTGAAAGCCACTGGCAAGGTCTTCCAGTAGATAGTGCAGGTCGAGGAATTAGATCCATCGCCCTAGCGCAAGACCCTGACTCCGAAATTAACTTGAAGGTAAGATCAAACATGCTTTCCGTCATTGGCCACTGATTTGCCTGATTCCCATACAAAGCCATCAAAAATTCTTTTAGGTCATCACGCTCATACCAATCCACTTTCATCTCTCTTTTATTTTATACATGATACGATCAAAATTATTTTTTGT
>DRKN01000017.1 GCA_011051755.1 Gammaproteobacteria bacterium | reverse complement strand
GCAACGGGTTACAGCGGTCTTCCGGTGTAAAAATGGCAAGACCGTTCATCTGCGCAAATCTACCCGGGCTGAGCCGGAGCAAAAACAAATCTATGATGCGCTTGGTGTCACCTCACAACCCGGCTGCTCATACAAGACATGGGTGTAGTGGAGTCTGCGTTCCCGCGACTGAAAAATCTGTAGTGCCATAATCATCACGACATAATCTGTAACTTGTTGTTTTATTAGGTATTACTGTCAACAAAACTCAAAGATGGGCCAAGCAATTATTATGCCGATAACGGAGGCGGTTGAAATGTTTGCATTTTATTTCAAACAAAAAATTGCCACAGTGGGGCTGTAACGTTTTCCGACAGTCATGATTCAAGCACTTCTTGAGGATAGAAAGGGTATTGTAGTGGCGAACCTTGGCCTCCATGTCGGTAATGGCATTATGAGGCGGTGTAGGCGGGTATATCGTGGGCGATCATTTCGAGGCCATAAAAAGGGGCGCCGTGTGCAAGTACGACGCCCCTTTTTATCTTTTCAGAGTGTATTTTTCAGCCTTGCTGGTTGTGATAGGGTGCGCTGAGTTCGTGTACCGCGTTGATGAAGGCGGCGACATTTTCCGGGTCGATGGTGGGGTGGATGCCATGGCCCAGGTTGAATGCGTGGCCCTCACCCTTGCCGTAGCTGGCCAGTACGCTGGCGACTTCCTCGCGGATACGCTTGGGGTTGGAATAGAGGATGCAGGGATCCATGTTACCTTGCAGGGCAATCTTGTCGCCTGCGAGCTTGCGGGCATCGCTGAGATCGATGGTCCAATCCACACCGAGACAGTCGGCGCCGGTGGCGGCCATCTTGTCCAGCCATTGTCCGCCGCCTTTGGTGAAGAGGATGACGGGGACTGTGCGGCCGTCGGCCTCGCGGGTGAGGCCATCGACGATTTGTTGCATGTAGCGTAGTGAAAATTCCTGATAGTCGCGTGGCGTGAGTACGCCGCCCCAGGTGTCAAAGATTTGCACGGCTTGCGCGCCTGCGGCGATTTGTCCGTTGAGATAGGTGGTGACGGACTGCGCCAGTTTATCCAGTAGTTGGTGCAGGGTTTCGGGCTGGTCGAATAGCATGCCTTTGATGTGGCCGTATTCCTTGCTGCCACCGCCTTCCACCATGTATGTTGCGAGCGTCCACGGGCTGCCGGAGAAACCGATCAGCGGTACACGACCGTCGAGTGCTTTGCGGATGGTGCGCACGGCATTCATGACATATTGCAGCTCACCTTCGGGATCGGGGATGGGCAGGTTTTTTACGTCCGTGGCGCTGCGCACGGGGCGCGCGAACTGTGGCCCATGACCAGTGTTGAAGGTCAGGCCCAGGCCCATGGCGTCGGGGATGGTCAAAATGTCGGAAAACAGGATGGCGGCGTCCAGCGGATAGCGTTCCAGTGGCTGGATGGTGACTTCACAGGCCAGCTCCGCATTGCGGCACAGATTCATGAAGCTACCGGCCTTGGCGCGGGTGGCGCGGTATTCGGGCAGATAACGGCCCGCCTGGCGCATCATCCACACCGGGGTGACATCAACGGGCTGGCGCAGCAGGGCACGCAGGAAACGGTCGTTCTTCAATTCGCTCATAGTTTGTTTTTTCAACACAAAGGCGCGAAGGTGTACAAGGGTGCAAAGTTTTTTATGAACATATTTTCTTTGCGCCTTCGCGTCGTTGCGTTAGATCCTTAAGTTAGACCTGAAGCCACGGATTCAGGTTAGACGTTGAGATAATCCAAAATACCCTCGGCGGCCTGGCGGCCTTCGTAAATGGCGGTGACGACGAGGTCGGCGCCGCGCACCATGTCGCCGCCGGCGAATATCTTGGGATTGCTGGTTTGGTGGCGAATCTCACCATTGGCCGGGGCCAGTACGCGGCCGCGTTCGTCGATGTCGACACCGAACTCGGTGAACCAGGGCTGCGGGCTGGGGCGGAAACCAAAGGCTACCACTACACGATCGGCGCAGACAATCTCCTCCGAACCGGCGACGATCTCCGGCCGGCGGCGGCCGTATTCGTCGGCTTCACCCAACCGGGTGGTGACCAGTTTGACACCTTCTACCTTACCCTCGCCGACGATCTCCACTGGCTGGCGGTTCCAAAGAAACTGCACGCCTTCTTCTTTGGCATTGAGCACCTCACGCTTGGAACCGGGCATATTGGCCTCATCACGGCGATAGGCGCAGTTGACGCTGCTGGCGTTCTGGCGGATGGCCGTGCGGGTGCAGTCCATGGCGGTGTCGCCACCGCCCAGTACCAGCACGCGTTGGCCGGCCATGTCGATGAAGTCCCGGGGGGATTTTTCGAAGCCGTGGTGGTGGTTGATGTTGGCGATCAGGTAGTCTAACGCGGAGTGGACGCCGGGCAGGTCTTCGCCGGGAATGCCGGCCTGCATGTAGGTGTAGGTGCCCATGCCAAGGAATACGGCGTCGTATTCGTCCAGCAGTTGCTGAAAAGGCAGGTCATGACCGATCTCGATGCCAAGACGGAATTCCACGCCCATGCCTTCGAGGATTTTACGGCGGCGGCTGACGACGTTTTTTTCCAACTTGAATTCGGGGATGCCGAAGGTGAGCAGGCCACCAATCTCCGGGTGGCGGTCGAATACCACCGGGGCGACGCCGTTGCGCACCAGGATGTCGGCGCAACCGAGACCGGCGGGGCCGGCGCCGATCACCGCGACGCGCTTGCCGGTGGCTTCGACGGCGCTCATGTCCGGCCGCCAGCCCTGGTCAAAGGCCTTGTCGGCGATGTAACGCTCGATGGCGCCGATGGTGACCGCGCCGAAGCCGTCGTTGAGGGTGCAGGCGCCCTCGCAGAGGCGATCCTGCGGACACACGCGACCACAGACTTCAGGCAGGGTATTGGTACGGTGCAGCATCTCTGCGGCCTCGATGAGGTTCCCCTCATGCACCAGTTGCAGCCAGTTGGGAATGTAGTTGTGCACCGGGCAGCGCCATTCGCAGTAGGGGTTGCCGCAGGCCAGACAGCGGTCGGCCTGCTCGGCGGCGGAGGCGGCGTTGAATTGACCGTAGATTTCACAGAATGCTCGACGGCGCTCATTGGCCGCCTTTTTTTCCGGATCCCTGCGGGGGATGTCAATAAACTGAAAGTCGTTTGCCATGTTTTTTTATACAGCTAACCGAAAGTGTGTAGGTTGGGGTGAGTATTTAAGCCCAACGATGTACGTAAGTTTGCTGGCGTTTGCTACGCCTGCCCCAATCCGCAATAACCCTTAGGCGGCGGCGAGGCGTAGTTCGTCCATCAGAGCTTCGAGGCTGGCGGCCTTGGGTTTGACCAACCAGAACCTGCCGATCATGTCGGAGTAGTTGTCGAGAATGTGTTGGCCCCAAGTGCTGCCGGTCTCGTCGACGAATTCATGGATGGTGTCACGCAGGTGGTTGGCGTAGGCCTCCATGTTTTCCGTGCTGATGCGGTGGATATCGATCAATTCGTGGTTATGCCGGTCGACGAAGTGATTGTCCTCGTCCAGCACGTAGGCGAAGCCACCGGTCATGCCGGCGCCGAAGTTGACCCCGGTGGCGCCGAGCACGGTGATGGAACCGCCGGTCATGTATTCGCAGCCATGGTCGCCTACGCCCTCGACCACTGCATGGGCGCCGGAGTTGCGCACGCCGAAGCGTTCACCGGCGAGGCCGGCGGCGAACAGTTTGCCGCCGGTGGCGCCGTACAGGCAGGTGTTGCCGATGATGGTGGTCTGGTTGGACTTGAAACTGGAGCCCGTCGGCGGGCGGATCACCAGCTTGCCGCCGGCCATGCCCTTGCCCACATAGTCGTTGGCGTCGCCTTCCAGGTACAGGTGCAGGCCGCCGGCATTCCACACGCCGAAGCTTTGCCCGGCGGTACCGGTGAGTGCGAGGCGGATGGGTGCGTCTTCCATGCCCAGATTGCCATGGCATACGGCGATCTCGCCGGACAGACGCGCGCCGATGGAGCGGTCGGTATTACGCACCGTGTAGCGGAAGTTGGCGCCGCTCTTTTTCTCAATGGCGCCGATGGCGTCGGCTACCATCCGCTCGGCCAGTTCACCCTTGTCGAAGGGTTGGTTGCGCGGTTCGATGCAGTGTTGTGGTTTGTCAGTGTTGACGCCGCCGTCGCTGAGGATGGGGCTGAGATCGAGGCGCTGCTGGCGCGGCGTGCTGCCGGGCAGGGCCTGTAGCAGGTCGCTGCGGCCGATCAGTTCGGGCAGGCTGCGCACGCCGACACTGGCCATCAGTTCGCGCACTTCCTCACAAATGAAACGGAAGTAGTTCATCACCATCTCCACTTCACCGATGAAGTGCTTCATACGCAGCACGTTGTTCTGCGTGGCGACGCCGGTGGCGCAGTTGTTGAGGTGGCAGATGCGCAGAAATTTGCAGCCCATGGCGATCATCGGTCCGGTGCCGAAAGCAAAACTCTCGGCGCCGAGGATGGCGGCCTTGACGACGTCGAGGCCGGTCTTCAGGCCGCCATCGGTTTGCAGGCGGATCTTGCCGCGCAGGTCATTGGCGCGCAGGATCTGATGGGTCTCGGTAAGGCCCAGTTCCCACGGGCTGCCGGCGTATTTTACCGAGGTCAGCGGCGAGGCGGCGGTGCCGCCGTCATAGCCGGAAATGGTGATCAGGTCGGCATAGGCCTTGGCGACGCCAGCGGCGATGGTGCCGACGCCGGCCTCGGCGACCAGCTTTACGGATACCAGTCCCTCGGGATTGACCTGCTTGAGGTCGTAGATCAGCTGTGCCAGATCCTCGATGGAGTAGATGTCGTGATGCGGCGGTGGTGAGATCAGCGACACGCCAGGCTTGCAGTAACGCAGTTCGGCGATCAGCGTGTTGACTTTCTGTCCCGGCAACTGACCGCCCTCGCCGGGCTTGGCGCCCTGTGCGATCTTGATCTGCATCACCTCGGCGGAGCGCAGGTAGGCGGGGGTGACGCCGAAGCGGCCGGAGGCCACCTGCTTGATCTTGGAGCGCTTGTTAGTGCCGTAGCGTTTCGGGTCTTCGCCGCCCTCACCGGAATTGGAGCGTCCGCCGAGACGGTTCATGGCTTCGGCCAGGGTCTCGTGGGCCTCGGGCGACAGTGCACCGAGGGACATGGCCGCGGAGTCGAAACGAGGGATGATGGCCTCCATAGGCTCCACTTCGTCGAGGGGGAGGGGCGCTATGTCGTCGCGCAGCTTGAGCAGATCGCGCAGGGCCAGGGTGGGACGCTCGTTGACCAGTTTTGCGTATTCTTTGTAGACGGCATAGTCGCCGCTCTTCACTGCTTTTTGCAGGGTGATCACCACGTCGGGATTGTAGGCGTGGTCTTCGCCGCCGTGGATATATTTCAGCAGGCCGCCCTGCTGGATGGCCTTGCGCGGATTCCAGGCCGCGCGGGCGAGGGCGCGCTGGTCATTTTCCAGATCCTCGAAATGGCTGCCTTCGATACGGTTGGTGGTGTCGCGGAAGCACAGTTCGACCACGGCGCTGTGCAGGCCTACGGCCTCGAACAGCTGGGCGCCGCGGTAACTGGCGATGGTGGAGATGCCCATCTTCGAGGTGACCTTGAACAGGCCCTTGTTGATGCCTTTGCGGTAATTCTGCATCAGTTGGGTGCAATCGCCTGCGCCGATTTCGCCGCTGCGTTGCATGTCGAGGATGCAGGCGTAGGCCAGGTAGGGGTAGATGGCGGTGGCGCCATAGCCGAGCAGTACCGCGAAGTGGTGGGCGTCGCGTGCGGTGGCGGTCTCCACCACGATGTTGGTGTCGCAGCGCAGACCCTCTTTGATCAGACGGTGGTGCACGGCGCCGGTGGCCAGCAGGGCGTGCACGGGCAGACGGTCTCGGGCGATATCGCGGTCGGACAGGATCAGGATCACCTTGCCGTTGCGCGCAGCGGCCACGGCCTGGTCGCAGATGGCGACGATGGCCTGTTGCAGGCTCGTGCTATGGTCGGCCGGATAGTGCAGGTCGATGCGTTGGTGGGCGTAGTCCGAGTCGTCCATGTCGAGTAGCTGCGCGAATTTTGAAATGGACAGCACCGGTGAATCCACGCGCAGGCGGCTGGCATGCGCCGGGGTCTCTTCGAACATATTATGTTCGCGTCCCAGGCAGGTCTCCAGCGACATCACGATCTGTTCGCGCAGGGGGTCGATGGGTGGATTGGTGACCTGGGCGAACTGCTGGCGGAAGTAGTCGTACAGTGAGCGCACACGCCGTGACAGCACTGGCATGGGGGTGTCATCGCCCATCGAGCCGATGGCCTCCTGACCGCTCTCGGTGAGCACGCGCAGCACTTGGTCACGTTCTTCGAAGGTAACCTGGAACTGCTTCTGATAGATGTCGATGGCTTGCTCGTCGATATCCAGGCCACAGGCCTCGCCGTCGAGGGTCGATTTGAGGCGGCAGGCGTTTTCCGTTAGCCACTTTTTATAGGGATGGCGGGACTTGAGGTGATTGTCGATGTCCTCCGGCAACAGCAGTTCGCCGGTTTGGGTGTCGGCGGCGATCATTTCACCGGGTTTGAGGCGGCCCTTGGCTACCACGTCTTCGGGGGGGTAATCGTAGACGCCGATCTCCGAGGCCAGGGTGATGTGGCGGTCTTTGGTGATTACCCAGCGCGCCGGACGCAGGCCGTTGCGATCCATGGCGCAGGCGGCGTAGCGGCCATTGGTCAACACGATGCCGGCGGGGCCGTCCCAGGGCTCCATGTGCATGGAGTTGTATTCGTAGAAGGCATGCAGATCCGGATCCATGTTGGCGACGTTTTGCCACGACGGCGGCACCAGCAGGCGCATGGCGCGGAACATGTCCATGCCGCCGGCCAACAGTGCCTCCAGCATATTGTCCATGCTGTTGGAGTCGGAACCGGTCATGGACACCAGCGGGCGCACGTCGGCCATGGGAATGCTCGGTGTTTCGAACTTATGGCTGCGGGCCACCGACCAGTTGCGGTTGCCCTGCACGGTGTTGATTTCACCGTTGTGCGCCAGGTAGCGGAACGGCTGGGCCAGACGCCACTGCGGCCAGGTGTTGGTGGAGAAGCGCTGGTGGAATACGGCGAGGGCCGATTGCAAATGCTCGTCACTGAGATCTTTGTAGAATACCGGCAGGTATTCCGGCATCACCAGGCCCTTGTAAGAGATCACACGCGACGACAGGCTGGGGATATAAAAGGTCTCGTCGTTGGGCTCGATGGCCTTTTCCGTACGCCGGCGGGCGATGTAAAGGTGGCGCTCGAAGTTCTCTTCGTCCATATCTTCAGCGGCGTTGACGAAGATCTGCTCGATCTGCGGCAGGCTTTTCAGGGCTTCGTTGCCGCAGGTGCTGTTGTCGGTGGGCACCACGCGCCAGCCGGCGACGGCCAGGCCCTCGGCGGTCAGTTCGCGCACCAGGGTGTCGCGGGCGGTGGCGGCGAGTTTATCTTCGCGGTTGAGGAACACCATGCCGACGGCATATAGCGTGCCCAGCTCAATGTCCTGCTGGTTGGCGCACAGACGCAGGAAACTATCGGGTTTTTTCAACAGCAGGCCGCAGCCGTCACCGGTCTTGCCGTCGGCGGCCACGGCGCCACGGTGGGTGAGGCGGGCCAGGGCGGCGATGGCGGTGTTCACCAGCCAATGGCTGGGCTGGTCGTCCATCTGTGCAATGAGACCGAAGCCGCAGTTGTCTTTCTCGAACGCGGGGCGGTAAAGGCCTTGGTTGTTGTTCATGTTTTTTACAGATTCTGATCGCATGGCTGTTAGCTTCGCCGTGGGCCCCGTGGATTCCGGGGGCTGGTATTTGTTCTTTAAAATCAATCAGTCGGCAGGAGTATCTGACCCGGTTGCATGGGTTTCCCGCGGCCAAAATGGTCACGCATTATACTGGCGCGGCGGTTTTGGTTCAATCGGAGACCTGGGAGGCTGTTTGCGTCATTTGCTGGTGGCGAACGAGTGGGGAATCGAGGGTGGTTTCAGGTGCGTTCGAAGGCTTACTTCAGGGTCTGCTGGATGCCGTCAAAGCGGCGAATCCAGGGTTTTTGCTTGCGCAGGGCCTGGGGTAGTCGGTTGCGGGCGTTGGTGGCGCGTTGTTTATCGACATATTCGCCGTACACCAGTGTGTACCAGGGCTTATTGTTGCGCTGGGTTTGATAGAAGGCGAGATGCTGTTTGAGCTTGTGCCGGATGATGAATTTGCGCAGGGTATCCAGCCGTTCGCCAGCGATCAGTTGCAGGGTGAAATGCTGCGGATCGCGTGACAATAGCCATTCGTTGCCACGAGCGGGGAGCCAGTCGGGCAGGGCTTGCCATTGCTTGGCGAGAGGGGTGTCGGCGGCGGGTTTTGATGCGACAGGGGCGGTTTTGGCTGGCGGCGTCTGTGTCGTTTCAGCCTTGGCCGGGGGGAGGGTTTCGGCAGCCGGTGAGGCGGTTTCGTGGCTGGCGGTCTTTTCTGGGGCGGGTTTTTCCTGCGGCTGTGGATTCGGGGTTTGCTCGCGTGCGGCGTCTTTGATGATAGAGGCAATGGCCTCGTCCAGGCTGGCGGGGCGGGGCGGTGAGATGGGGGCGTTGTCGCTTTTCTGCGCCGGAATGGCCAACGCCTGTTGGCTGCGTTCGCTGGTTGCTGGTGGGGCTGTGGGTTTGTCCGCCGACATGTCCACTGTCGTCGTCTCTGCATCGGTCGATGCGTCAAACAGGCCGTCGATGATATCCCAGACGATAAAGATCAGCAGGATGACGATGACAAGGCTGACGCCGATCAGCCGCTTGGGTTTGTAAAGGTCGCGGTCGGAGATGCCGGGCAGTTCGGAAGGGCGTTCGCTGCTGGGCAGCGAATCCAGCAGCAGTTGGTGGGCCAGGCTGTTGAGGCGTCCGGGCCAGCCTTGGGATTGTTTGTGCAGCGTGTGCAGGGCCGCCTCGGTGAAGGGTTCGCCGGCTACGAAACGGGCGGCGGACAGACGGTGCAGGAGGTAGTGGGTGCTGTGTTCTTCGTCGAAGGGCGGCAGATCGATGATGCGGTGTGGGATGCCGGCAAACTGCGCCAGCAGAGGATCGTCCAGTTTCTCCTCCAGGCTGGACTCGCCGAACAGGATGACCCGCAACAGGGGTTTGTTGGTAAAGTTTCGCAGGGAGGCCAGTTGCAGCACCCGTTGCAACGCGGTGGTGGTGAGCAGGTGCGCGTCGTCCACCAGCAGTACGCCCTGACGGGCGCTGTGCAGCAGACCGTCGAGGTGGTGTTCCAGCTGTTCCAGTAGCTCGGGATGGGTGGCGCCGCGGAAATTCAGTTCCAACTGGTGATAGATCTGCTGAACCAGATTGCGCTCGTCGATACCGCCGCTGGCCTCGACGCGCACCACTTCCCAGGTCTCTGAGGCCTTGGCGATGTATTGTTGCAGCAGGGTGCTTTTGCCGCTGCCCTCGGGACCGGTGACCAGTAGCAACGCGTCGTTGTACTGGGTCAGGTGATGCAGGATGTCGAGGCGCTGGACGCGGGTGGGTTCGGCGTAAAACAGGTCGAATTCGATGCTGGCGGCGAAGGGTTCGCGCGCCAGTCCGTAGAAGGCCAGGTAGGGAGAGGCCTGTGCTTGCTGTTTTTGTGTGTTGGAATTCACCTTAATCCCCCTTGACAAAAACGACGCGAAAGCCGCGCTTGAGTTGCGCGTCGCGGGCGTTGATCAGCGCCGCGACGCCGGCCTCGCGTTCGTCGAAATGCTTTTTCGAGACCCGTCCGGGAGAGCCCTGCCGTCCGGCTTCATGGATCAGATTCCAACCGCTGATCAGATCCTTCTGCAGGAGCAGATGGTGGTAGCGGGGTGCATTTCCACTGTCGGGTGGTGTCTGCAGATAGATTCGCATGGGGGAAGGGTACTGGATGCGCTAATCCCTGTCAGGTGAGTTTCGCTGGGGTGAAAATGCGTTCGTATTCCTGGATGGCGTAGCGGTCGGTCATACCGGCGATGTAGTCGGCGACGGCGCGTGCGCGGCCACTAATACCATGTTCGGTTTCCTGTTCGGCGGCCTTGCGCTGGGCCTCTGGCGGCAATAACAGGGCGTCGTTGAAAAAACTGTCGAACAGGGCGTGGATGATGTCGCGCGCCTTGGCTGTCATGCGGTGTACGCGGTAGTGGCGGTACAAGTGATTACGCAGGAAACGTTTCAGCTCCCGGTTCATGGTTTGCATGGGTTCGCTGAAGCCGGCCAGGGGGGCGGGCTGGTTGAGGATGTCGTCGCGTGATTGTGGTGCGGTGGTGGTCAGGAGGTTACGGCTGGTCTCTATCAGGTCGGTGACCTGGTGGTTGATCATGCGGCGGATGATTTCGTGGATGGCGCGGCGCGGTTGCAGGCCGGGGTAGGTTGTCATGACGGTTTGATGTTGTTCGCGGAACAGCTGGATCTTGCACAGTTGTTCGATGTCGATGAGGCCGGCGCGCAGGCCGTCGTCGATGTCGTGGTTGTTGTAGGCGATCTCGTCGGCGATATTGGTGATCTGTGCTTCCAGTCCCGGCTGTCGTTTTTTCAGAAAGCGTTCGCCGAGTTCGCCCAGTTGGCGGGCGTTGTCCGTCGAGCAGTGCTTGAGGATGCCTTCGCGGGTTTCGAAGGTGAGGTTGAGGCCATCGAATTCAGCGTATTTTTCTTCCAACTGGTCGACGATGCGCAGGGATTGCAGGTTGTGTTCGAAGCCGCCGTGATTGCGCATGCACTGGTTGAGGGCGTCCTGGCCGGCATGGCCGAAGGGGGTGTGGCCGAGGTCGTGGGCGAGGGCGATGGTCTCGGCCAGTACCTCATTGGCGCCGAGGATACGTGCCACGGAGCGGGCGATCTGCGCCACTTCGATGGAGTGGGTGAGGCGGGTACGGAACATGTCGCCTTCGTGATTGACGAATACCTGAGTCTTGTATTCGAGACGGCGGAAGGCGGCGGAGTGGACGATGCGGTCACGATCACGTTGGAATTCGCTACGGTGTTCGGGGGGGGGCTCGTTGAAGCGCCGGCCGCGGGAGTTGTTGGCGGTGCTGGCGAAGGTAGCGAGTTCGGTGAGTTGTGTCACCGGGCCTGTGCCTCTCGGTGGAAGGTGTCGAGGGTTTCGCGCAGCTTGGTGGCAGCGTAATCGTCTGTGATGACGCTGCTGCCGATATCGGTGAGTAGCACCAGGCGCAGCCGGCCGGCCTGCACCTTCTTGTCCACGGCCATCCATTTCAGGAATTTGCCAGCGTCCAGTTCCGGCGGGGTGTGCACCGGCAGGCGGGCGAGTCCGGTGATGGTGCGGATGCGCGCCAAGTCACTGTCGCCGATCCAGCCGAGGCGGTACGACAGGTCGGCAGCCATCAGTATGCCGGTGCCCACTGCCTCGCCGTGCAGCCAGGTACCGTAGCCCATGCCTGCCTCGATGGCGTGGCCGAAAGTGTGGCCGAGATTGAGCAGGGCGCGCTGGCCGGATTCGTGCTCGTCGGCGGCGACCACTTCGGCCTTGTTGCGGCAGGAGCGTTCAATGGCATAGGTGAGCTGTTGCGGGTCACGGGCCAGCAGCTCGGGGATATGCTGCTCCAGCCAGGTGAAGAATTCAGCGTCGCGGATCAGGCCGTACTTGATGACCTCGGCGACGCCGGCGGAGAGCTGGTGGTCGTCCAGGGTATTGAGGGTCTCGGTGTCGGCCAGCACGCAGCGTGGCTGGTGGAAGGCGCCGATCATATTCTTGCCCAGCGGGTGATTGACGCCGGTCTTGCCGCCCACCGAAGAATCCACCTGTGCCAGCAGGGTGGTGGGTATCTGAATGAAGTGTACGCCGCGTTGATAGGTGGCGGCGGCGAAGCCGGTGATATCACCCACCACGCCGCCGCCGAGGGCGACGAGGGTGCAGCTGCGGTCGAAGCGGTGTTCGAGCAGGGCGGTGTAGAGGGTGTCGACGGTGGCTTGGGTTTTGTACCGTTCGCCGTCGGGCAGGATTACCGTTGTGACCTGAAAGCCTGTGAGGGATTTCAGGATGCGTTCGAGGTATAGCGGGGCGACGGTCTCGTTGCTGACCACCAGTACCTGCCGGCCGGGGATGTGCGGCGCTAGCAGCTGCGGTTGGTCGAGCAGGCCGTTACCGATGTAGATGGGATAGCTGCGCTTGCTGAGGTCTACCGTCAAGGTTTGCAGGGTGTCGATAGCGTTGATCAAAGGTCGAAATCCTTGAATTGTTGCAACAGTGAGTGAGTGACGGTGTGCACCGGCTTGTTGTCAGTGATGAGAACCAGATCGGCGACTTCCCGGTAGAGGGGGTCGCGTGTGGCGAGGATCTCTTCCAGTTTTTGGCGTGGATTTTCAGTCTGCAACAGGGGGCGCCGGGTATCGCGTGCGGTACGCTGGAATAGCTGCTCGACAGGGGCGCTGAGATAGATGACAAAGCCGCGCCCGACGAGATGCCTGCGGTTGTCCGGATCCAGAATCGCACCGCCGCCGGTGGCGAGGACGATGTTCGACTGACGGGTCAGTTCATCGATTATGGTCTTTTCTCGGTTGCGAAAACCGGTTTCTCCCTCCATTTCGAAAATCAGCGGGATATCGGCGCCGGTGCGGGCCTCGATTTCTTTGTCGCTGTCATAGAACGACCGTCCGAGGCTGCGCGCCAGCTGCTTGCCAATGGTGGTTTTTCCGGCCCCCATGGGGCCGACGAAAAAGATGTTTCCGGGCATATCGTGTTCGATGCGTTGATTAGTGAGTGATTATATAGTGCCAGCCCGAAAACCCATAAAACAAGCCACGATTTCAGTCGAGGTTGATTCACCTATGGGTGAAGTGGATATGATTGCGGGTTTTACGGGGCATTTCAGTCCCCTCGGACAACATTGTGCGGGTTTTACGAAATCCTGGCCAGCATCTGCCCTGCCGTACGACATTGATGTCAAAGAGGCTGTGGATGAAAGCCGCTCAAGCCGCTAAGCGTTGACTTTTTCGCCGCTCATCCGGTCGTGATCTGGTCAAGCAATTTTGGACAAGATTATCGGTTATTTACGCCGTAGCTTCCTCGGCCACCAAAGGTGGTTGATAGTTGTTGTAACTATGAGGCCGAACTCGATTGTAGTAGTGCGTCAAATAACGCACGATATCCGACTTCGCTTCATTGATATCACGGTAGCCCTGCTCCGGGATCCATTCTGATTTCAAACTGCCAAAAGCACTAAGGAGCACTAAGGGGTCGAGCACTAAGGGGTCAGGTTAATTGTATCATCGTTAAAATACGCGGAATATTTTGTCTAAACTCCTTTTCTCAGATAGCAAGTGACGAATTTCTGTCGTCGCCCCTTTATCCCACACTTTGAGAATGATTCAACATACCCGACCCCTTTCCACCGCACTTTGAGAATGATTCAACATACCCGACCCCTTTCCTTTCCACCGACGACCCCTTTCCACCGACCCCTTTCCACCGACCCCTTTCCACCGACCCCTTTCCACTAAAGCACAGGTGTCATGGTAGCCAAGCAATGTCAAGCGCGAGCCTATGGTCACCGTGCTTCGGGCATGTTTCTCCAGATGCGGAACAAAGGCCATCGTTATCAGTATATTCGATAATGATGCCTAGTGGTTCATGCGGAAAGTTATGTCACTGTTCGCTTCGTGAGAAGGCGCATTTCTGCGTTGGCAAAACTCGAAATGGAATCCCCATTCCAGCGTTTTGCCGCCTTGATCTGCTCCTTCTCACTGTGCTCCTTAGTCGCAGAACTTCCCGCATGGATCACTAGCCGCTGTTCGTCAAGTTTTAGCTTGACAAGGCAAGCATCCCTCAATGTGTGAATACCGGGCAGTTGACCCTAATGCCCCTATTTCATTCTACTTCACCTTAATAATTCTGTGGGGCGAAAAAAAGGGTATTGTACGGGAATTTCACACAGCTTTACGAAGAACCGTATGAGACACTACGCAGGCACAAAAAAGATGACAGGCTGAGGATCCCTGGCTACTATGTGAACAAGCTGAAGACGAGATTCAAAATCGTCAAAGCCAACAAAAGACTGAATATCAGCAAAGAATGGAGGCAGCGAGAAAAAACAGCAACGCAAGGATTGGAAATTTCAGGTTCGAATGCGGCTGGTTATAAACGAACAAAAGGGCAAAAAATTTTTAATAATCGACGGACTGTTGGCAAACTAGCTGCTAAAATCGTCGATCTATCCGACAAAAACACAGCAGAATCTAGGTGGTATCTGTCAAATCAGGCGACTATTCATGAAAACATTTATTCAGTTATTATCATTCTCAGTCTTTATCTTTTCAGCTGCCTCGTCATATGCAACTTTAATAAGTAATGGTGATTTTGAAGCGGGCACTCTGGCGCCGGGAACTTCCAATCCGCATAAAGGAACCAGTCAATTTTTAGGGTGTACCGGGGAAATGACCGGCGTGACCACACCGGGGAATTTCGGTACAGGCGGATCCGACAACTATACGGCATATTTTGATGGTGGCAGCGGCCACGCCGGGGTTGGTGGCGTCGGCTGTGCCAACTTCAGGACATTTGGTGAACTGGATATTACAAAATCTTATAATGTTACTGCAGAAGGTAGCATTGTAAATTTCATAATTGCCGACTTCATCGAGTTTACAGCGGATTCCGTAGCTGATGCCCTAGCAGGAATTTCATTAAATATTACGCTAACATCGAGTTATTTAACCAACCTGTGTCAATATTCCAATATTTGTAGTGGCACTCATGAGTTTGCATTTGCCATTGTTGGCACTTCTTCAAATACCGGCTGGCTGGATAATATAACATTTTCCGAAATCATCCTTGTCTCAGAGTCCAATAGCCTGGCTTTATGGGGTCTGGGATTAATAGCGTTGTACGCTTCTCGCCGCCGACAAAAATATCAAAGCGATTAATTTTTTCTACTCGTATTAATCGTTGCATAAGGTCTAAGAGAAAGAGTCTAAGGGGTCAGGTTAATAAGAGTCTAAGGGGTCAGGTTAATTGTATCATCGTTAAAATACGCGGAATGTTTTGTCTAAACTCCTTTTCTCAGATAGCAAGTGACGAATTTCTGTCGTCGCCCCTTTATCCCGAACTTTGAGAATGATTCAACATACCCGACCCCTTTCTCTTTCTCAACATACCCGACCCCTTTCTCTTTCTCGACCCCTTTCTCTTTCTCCCCCTTTCTCCCCGACCCCTTTCTCCCGCGCGACCCCTTTCTCCCGCGGCCCAGTGGCCGGCGAAGCCGAGAGTGGTGATGCGTTCGACGATGCCGTGCAGATAGCGGGGCCGGGCGTCGTATTTGTGGCTGAGGGTGAGGGTGACGTCACGGTCGATGCAATCATTGAGATTGATGCCGGGATCGCGGCTGGCCAGGGTGGCGGTGCCATGAT
>DRKN01000016.1 GCA_011051755.1 Gammaproteobacteria bacterium | reverse complement strand
GGGTTTCCATAAGCTCGCCCAGGGCCAGAACCTCGTCGCCGGGATACTGCTTCAGTAATGCACGCAGGGTGGCTTCTTCTCCCAGGGTCAGCTTTGGATCCCTGCCGGTACACAGTGCCGAAAAATAGTTTGCAGGCGTTCCAATACCAAGAGGCCCCGGCAGCGGTGAATTCGTCAACGCCAATGTGCCATCGTCAATGGGGGGAGAGGCCGGCCCTATCCCGAGTGGGCCTGGAATTCTGCTACTGGCCATGGTTAGCTCCTGCTGTATGCTTGTCGTTGTGAAAACAACCCACCCAAGATAGTCACATACTGCCATTATCGGTGGCAAGCGTGGCTGAGTTCGCTCCCCTTGACCGTCCATATTGTGCGCACAGCGCACACTACAACGATCAAAACCCGATACTTGGGAAGCACTCAATCCAGGTTCTATCATCCGACAAATGGCTGCATGGTTTCCCCCGCAGCAATCCGGTATAGTCTGCACCTCAACCTCAGTCCCTGCGGGAGAGAGTGGCCAGTTGATCGTTGGCTGCCGCCGAAGGCGCAACCGCCCGGAATCGCTCAGGCAAATGAACCGCAGGCGACAGGTTGACTCTGGAGAGAGGCCGGTGAACCGGCCCACCGAAGGGGTAAAGGACGTTTCTATTCATTTGCTTACGACCCCAAAGGCCGCAAGCAATGAATAGAAATGCCCTAAAGCTCTCAGGTAAACGGACAGAGGGGCCGCAGGCATGTGCCTGCCAACCTTTATTCGTTCTCAAACGAGGCCTGACGTCATGCCCCAGCAGACCCCCCTGTATCAGCAACACCTCATGGCCAAGGCCAAGATGGTGGACTTTGCCGGTTGGGAGATGCCTATCCACTACGGTTCACAGCTGGAGGAACACCACCAGGTGCGCCGCGATGCAGGCATGTTCGATGTCTCCCATATGGTGGTGCTGGATCTCACCGGCCCTGCCATCACCGATTTCCTGCGCCGCCTGCTGGCCAACGATGTGGCGCGCCTCAACGCCAGTCCCGGCCGGGCTCTCTATTCCTGCATGCTCAACGAGCGCGGCGGGGTCATCGACGATCTCATCGTCTACTTTATGCACGACAACGGCTACCGTATGGTGCTCAACGCCGCCACCCGCGACAAGGATCTGGCCTGGATCGCCCAGCAGGCCACCGCTTTCGAGGTGAGCATCCGCGAGCGTGACGACCTGGCCATGATTGCCGTGCAGGGCCCCAATGCCCGCGACAAGACCGCCAAGGCGCTGGGTGAGGCACTGGCTCCGGCGATAGCGCTGAAACCCTTCTTTGCGGTAAAGAGTGCGATGATGTGCGGCGATGAGTTGTTCGTCGCCCGCACCGGCTACACCGGCGAGGACGGCTTCGAGATCATGCTGCCTGCCGCACGGGCAGGCGACGCATGGACGGCCTTGCTCGCCGCCGGCGTTGCCCCCATTGGCCTCGGTGCGCGCGATACCCTGCGTCTGGAGGCCGGCATGAATCTCTATGGCCAGGACATGGACGAAGACACCAGCCCGCTGGAGGCCGGACTTGCCTGGACCGTGGCCTTCGAGCCCGCCGAGCGCGACTTTATTGGCCGTGCGGCGTTAGATGCTCAGCGTAAAACCGGCCCTGCACGCAAACTGGTGGGCTTGATGCTGGACGGCCGTGGCGTGCTGCGCGCCCACCAAAAAGTGGTCTCCACCGCTGGTGAAGGCGAAACCACCAGCGGCAGTTTTTCCCCCACCCTCGGCCAGGCCATCGCCCTGGCCCGCGTGCCGGCTAGCGCCGGCCAGACCTGCGAGGTGGAAATCCGCGGTAAGCGCCTGCCCGCCCGTATCGTAAAATATCCCTTTGTGCGCCATGGCCAGCCATGCATCACCTACACTCAAACCCTATAGCAACGGCATTGAGAATATTGTGGGAGCAGCTTCAGCCGCGAAGAATGGTTCCAGCCTTATTCGCGGCTGAAGCCGCTCCCACAAGCAGACTTGATGGGCCACTAGATAAATCGAGGAAAACCCCATGAGCAATATCCCCAGCGAACTGAAATACACCAAGTCCCACGAGTGGGTGCGTATCGAAGGCGATGGCACCGCCACCGTAGGCATCAGCGACCACGCCCAAACCTTGCTGGGTGACATGGTGTTCGTTGAGCTGCCCGAACCCGGCGCCGCCTTGGAGGCGGGTGAAGAATGCGCAGTGGTGGAGTCGGTGAAGGCCGCTTCCGATGTGTATACCCCTCTGAGCGGCAAGGTGGTAGCGGCCAATGAACTGCTGGAGGATGCCCCTGAAACCGTCAACACGGACGCCTACAATGATGGCTGGTTGTTCCGCATCAGACTGGAAGACGAGGCCGAGCTGAAGGAGCTGCTGGATGCCGAGGCCTACGCCGAACTGGTTGCCGAAGAGGATCACTGATGCCCTTCATTCCCCACACCGAGGGTGACACCCGGGCCATGCTCGCGACTTGCGGTGTGGACAGCCTCGAAGACCTGTTCGACGAGATCCCGCCCGAGCTACGCGCGAATGCCCTTGACGGTATTCCCGCAGGTTGCGACGAACTGGCCGTCAGCCAGCTGTTGCATGCTCGCGCCGCACAGAATGCCCAACCCCTGTGCTTTTCCGGCGCCGGCGCCTACGAGCACCATATCCCAGCGGCGGTATGGGAGATCACCAGCCGTGGCGAATACTACAGCGCCTACACCCCCTATCAGGCCGAGGCCAGCCAGGGCACCCTGCAATTGTTGTACGAATTTCAAACCATGGTGGCCGAACTCACCGCCATGGCGGTGGCCAATGCGTCCTTGTACGACGGCGCCACGGCGCTGGCCGAAGCGGTGCTGATGGCGGTGCGCGCCAACCGCAAGTCCAAGTCCCGGCGCATCCTCATGCCGCGCACGGTGCACCCACGCTACCGCGACGTGGTGGAGACCATCGTGCGGCATCAGGGCATTGAGCTGACGCGGCTCGATTACGACACCGCCGGTGGTCACATCGACCCCACCAGCCTGCCCACCGAACCCGGCGATGTCACCGCGTTGGTCATCCCCCAGCCGAATTTCTTCGGCGCACTGGAAGATGCCGATACCCTCACCGACTGGGCTCACGCCCATGGCGCATTGGTGATCGGCGTGGTCAATCCCACCGCCATGGCGGTGATCAACCCGCCCGGTGAATGGGGCGGGGCAGGTGCCGATATCGTCTGCGGTGAAGGCCAGCCATTGGGTATTCCACTGGCCTCCGGCGGCCCCTATTTTGGCTTCATGTGCTGTAAACAAAAGATCGTGCGACAGATGCCGGGGCGTATCATCGGCGCCACCGTGGATCTCGAAGGTAAACGCGGCTACGTGCTCACCCTACAGGCCCGCGAGCAGCACATTCGTCGCTCCAAGGCGACGTCGAATATTTGCACCAATCAGGGCTTGATGACCACCGCCGCCACCATTTACATGGCTGTGATGGGATCTGCGGGACTGGAAAATGTGGCGCGGCAATGCCATGCCAATACGCGCGCCCTGATAAAACAGCTAAGTGCCATCGACGGCGTCGAGACCGTGTTCGACCGTCCGACCTTTCACGAAACCGTGCTGCGCCTGCCACGCCCGGTGAACGGGGTACTGGAGGAACTGGCCGGGCACGGTATCCTTGGTGGCGTCGACCTGGCGCGGGATTATCCTGAACTGGGTCATGCCCTGCTGGTATGCGCCACCGAGACGCGCAGTGAGGCCGACCTGGACGCCTATGCCGTAGCCCTGCGTGAGGTGCTGGCATGAAGTGGCGTGCGATTTGTGAACCCCGGCGACTCAATGCAGAAATCGCAAAGGGACAAAAAACGCAAAGGGTTTTGACATTTTTTCTTGCGCTCTCCGCGCCTTTGCGTTTTGCGCACGGTGTCAGCAAAATACACCACAGCCTGTCCCCGAGAGCAATATGAACAACGAACCCCTGATCTTCGAACATTCCCGCCCCGGCCGCATCAACCGCGCCCAGTCGGCCCACCTCGGTGGCGATCTCGACGACATTCCCGACACGCTGCGCCGCCAGCGCCGGCCAGGCCTGCCCGAGGTCTCGGAGCTGGATGCCGTGCGCCACTACACGCGGCTGTCGCAGAAGAATTTTTCCATCGACACCCATTTTTATCCGCTGGGTTCCTGCACCATGAAATACAACCCGCGGGCCTGCAATACCCTGGCCTCGCTACCCGGCTTCCTCGGCCAACACCCGCTGAGCGCGGTAAGAGACTCACAGGGCATCCTTGCCTGCCTGTGGGACTTGCAGGAGATGCTCAAAGCGGTCACCGGCATGTGCGCCGTGTCGTTGACCCCCATGGCCGGTGCACAGGGCGAGTTCGCCGGTGTGGCCATGATCCGCGCCTATCACGATGCCCGAGGCGACGATGCGCGCACGGAAATCCTTGTGCCCGACGCCGCCCACGGTACCAACCCCGCCACCGCCACCATGTGCGGTTACTCGGTGCGCGAAATCCCCACCGACGCTCAGGGTGACGTGGACGTGGTGGCGCTGAAGGCCGCCGTGGGGCCGCACACGGCGGGCATCATGCTCACCAACCCTTCGACTCTGGGTGTATTCGAACGCCGCATCCACGAGATCGCCCGCATCGTGCACCAGGCTGGCGGGCTGCTGTATTACGACGGCGCCAACCTCAACGCCATCCTCGGCAAGGTGAAACCCGGCGACATGGGTTTTGACGTGATTCACATCAATCTGCACAAGACCTTCTCCACCCCCCATGGCGGCGGAGGCCCTGGATCCGGGCCTGTCGGCGTAAGCGAGCGCTTACACCCATTCATACCCATTCCGCTGGTGGGGCGTGATGACAACAGCGCTTTCCGCTGGCTGGACGAGCATGATCTGCCGCAAAGCATCGGTCGGCTGTCGGCCCACATGGGCAATACCGGCATCCTGCTGCGTGCTTATGTCTATGCCTTGATGCTGGGCCGCGAAGGTATGGTGCGCATCGCCGATTACGCCACCCTGAATGCCAATTACCTGATGGCGCGTCTGCGCGCTGCCGGTTTCGACATGGCCCTGCCCGAGCGTCGCGCCACCCACGAATTCATCCTTACCCTCAAGCATCAGGCCAAAGAACCGGGCGTGACGGCGATGGACTTCGCCAAGCGCCTGCTCGATTACGGTTTCCACGCGCCCACCACCTATTTCCCGCTGATCATCCCCGAATGCCTGCTCATCGAGCCCACGGAGACGGAATCCAAAGAGGCGCTGGATGCCTTCGTCGAGGCCATGGTGGCGATACAGGCCGAGGCGGAGAAAGATGTCGAAACCCTCAAGGGCGCACCCTATTCCCTGCCGGTGCGGCGGCTGGATGATGTGCAGGCGGCGCGCGAGCTGGATCTGCGCTGGCAGGCAAATGGAGGTATGGCGTCATGAGCAAACCCGGCGACACCGGCATCAAGCGCATCATCAAGGCCGGCGGCTATTCGTGGGCAGGGCTGCGTGCGGCGTTTCGCCATGAGGCGGCCTTCCGTCAGGAACTGGCGCTGTGTGTCGTATTGATCCCGCTCGGCCTGTGGCTGGGCGAAGACGGCGTGGCGCGCGCCCTGCTGGTGGGCAGCCTGCTGCTGGTACTGATGGTGGAACTGCTCAATTCGGCCATCGAGGCAGTGGTGGATCGCATCGGCGCCGAACACCACGAGCTATCCGGCCGCGCCAAGGATATCGGCTCGGCGGTGGTGTTTGTCGCCCTGGCCAATGTTGTGCTGGTGTGGGTGTTGGTATTGGTGTTTTGATTTCTGCACGAAACCTATTTGTCGCTGCGCTGCTGTGGATGGTTGCATGGGGAAATGCGCGAAACTTGGGTTTCAGGTATTGACCCTCCGATATTTCCACTTTAGTACGGCAGCCTGCTCTTAGAGCAATCCCATTGTTTTTACCGTTTGAATAACATCGAAAGGTTTTTGTAATTCTGGCATGCGTTCCAGCTTTTTCCTGACGTCAGGGGCAATTTTCAGATATTTCCACTTTGATTCGAAATACCTTCTCGAAATCATGCAGCAGATTATCTCTAAATCTATGTCGGTTTTTATTATATTTTTCCCTTTGTAATATTTTTCTATATCTTTGAACTGAGCGTATTCCAAATGAATATTGGCCCATAGCCTAGTATCTTCACATTCGCTTTGTGCCATATAACTAAGATAGCTTATTGCTATTCTTTTTTCTTGGTCTGTTAAGAGCAATGACTGGAATAATGCCGCGTCAAGGACATTTTTTCTTGCCAGTATTTCACATTGGTCAATATTTTTTTCAAGCTCTTCGATAGAAGCCTTTAGTTGTGAGTAAGCGAGATTAATGATTTCATCTTCTTGCTCATCGCTCAATAACGTAGCACCTTCTTCTGCAAATGAGGCCGACATAAAGACCCACAATAAACAAGCAATGAACCATTGTTTAGCGGCACCCATAAGCTACCGCCTCCCAGAACTCTACTTCCTCTGTCGTAAGGATAGTTTGATTATCAATTAGATGCATAGATGCAATCTGCTGTATTCTTGCTCTCTTGAAGCTAGATATAGTATTCATTACTTGTGCCCATGCCGCCCATTCGTATGAACTGATATTATAAGCTACCTCAAGTGTGCGCACACTGCGGCTCAAAAATATTTTTACTACGGCGCTACCTGCCATGACGCTGGTTAGTAAATCTCCCAGCTCATGAATCCGCTGTATATGCTCTATTGCTTCTTTGCTAGGTTTGTTAAATGCCAACCCAGAAATATTTGGACATTTTTCCATAGTGTCTTTTCGTCATACAGTAAGTGTAAGAAGACAGCGGGTCGGGTATCATATCGGCCCCGGTGTTTGTCAAGACTGACTGATAGATCCCGCTTTGGAGAATTACAGTGACTGTCATGAATGCCATTCATTTTCGTCGGGCCACGGAGACCGATTACCCCGCCATCTGCACCCTGGTGCGTAACGAGGCGGAGTTGTTTTTGGTCTGGCCCAATGGCCGGTATCCGCTGACAGTGGCGCAGCTCCAGTCACTGAGTGAAACCCGGCAGGCCCTGACGGTAGCAGTGATTGATGGCCGGATCGTGGGTTTTGCCAATTATTATGACTACCAGGCGGGCGAAAAGGCCTTTATCGGTAATGTCGTGATAGCCACTGACCGACGGGGACAGGGCCTGGGGCGGGCGCTTGTCGAACACATGTTGGCGCAGGGGTTTGGCGAGCACGCCCTGCGCGAGCTGAGGATTTCAGTTTTCAACCAGAACGCCCCAGCACTGCTGCTCTATGCGGGGCTGGGTTTCATGCCTTACGGTATCGAGAAACGTAAGAACCCGGCGGGGAAAAGTGTTGCCCTCATACACATGAAACTGACCAAAATTAAGATACCATCGAGGTAATTATCTGCCTCGCAAGCGACGGAATACAAACACACAACGAAGGAAATTCAATGTCTGCACTGATCTGTGGCTCTTATGCTTACGACACCATCATGGTGTTTCATGACAAATTTAAAAACCATATCCTGCCGGACAAGGTGCACATGCTGAATGTCTCCTTCCTGGTGCCGGACATGCGCCGTGAGTATGGCGGTTGCGCGGGCAACATCGCCTACAATCTCAAGCTGTTGGGCGGCGATCCGCTGCCCATGGCCACGGTGGGTGGTGACTTCGACCCATACGCCAGCTGGATGGATCGTTGCAACATCCCACGCAGCCACATCAAGGTCTATACCAGCACCTTCACAGGCCAGGCCTTCATCACCACCGATGAAGACGACAACCAGATCACCGCCTTCCACCCCGGCGCCATGAGCCTGTCGCACGAGAACAAGGTGGCGGATGCCGAGGGCGTGAGCATCGGCATCGTCTCGCCGGATGGCCGCGACGGCATGATCGAGCACGCCGGACAGTTCGCCGAGGCGGACATCCCCTTCATCTTCGACCCGGGCCAGGGCATGCCCATGTTCACTGGCGAGGATCTGCTGCGATTCACCGAGCAGGCCACCTGGATCACCCTCAACGACTACGAAGCGCAGCTGTTCGAGGATCGCACCGGACTGTCACCGCACGAGATCGCCGAGCGCGTCGAGGCGCTGATCATCACTCGCGGCGGCGAAGGCTCGCACATCTACACCCGTGAGCACCGACTGGAGATCCCGGCGGCACCGGTCACCGCCATCAATGATCCCACGGGCTGTGGTGATGCCTACCGCGCCGGCCTGCTGTACGGACTGATGAACGACATGGACTGGGAGACCAGCGGCCGCATCGCTTCCCTGCTGGGGGCGATAAAGATCGAAAAGCACGGCACGCAGAATCACCCGTTTGCGCGCGACGAATTCGAACGCCGTTTTCAGGAGGCCTTTGGCCGCAGCCTCTGATCGCGGGCCTGAGTCACGAATGACATTTAGAGGTTCATGTAAAAAAACCCGGAAACAGATATTATTCCCTCGCCACGTCTGTTGCGGCGAGGGAATAAAAGATGTGAACGTATTTTCCGTATGACCCACTAAACCCTTTGAGGGATGCTCTGGGGAACGTTTGGAGGTGCTGTCGTTTGGAAAATGCTAAACCTCGCGCGCAGTCCCTGCTGCGCGGACAATCGATCAATGTTCTGCTGATCCTGAGTTTTGTCATCGTGGCCCTGCTGCCGGTGAGCATACTGGGTATCAACAGCTACTATGCGGCATGGGAAAACGCCTGGCGTGAAGTCCGCGAGAAACATCAGACGCTGGCGGAAAATCTGTCATCGCCCATCGCCCAGTATGTGAACAACCGCCGTATCGCCATTTCCCTGTTGCGGGAGAAAATGATG
The DNA here is from genome assembly GCA_011051755.1 of Gammaproteobacteria bacterium. Taxonomy (GTDB): domain Bacteria; phylum Pseudomonadota; class Gammaproteobacteria; order SZUA-152; family SZUA-152; genus DRQN01. Next base: position 12,247 of record DRKN01000016.1, on the reverse strand, counting down.
GCGCTGGAGGATGCCACAAACCCGGCCGAGAATGCCACGATACTGGCCGAAGGGCTGGACTACCTGCACGGTTTTCGCGCCATCTTCCTGCTGGATGACCACCAGCGAATCCTCGGTATGGCAACCAGTTATCCTATCGGAGAGCGCGCCACCGTGCAGCTCGATCTCGGTTCCGGGGACTTTTTCAATACCCTGTTTGACTCCGGCCGCACCTCCCTCAGCCCGGTAGTGATCAACCCCTTGACCGGCAAGACGACGCTGATGGTGGGCACATTGCTGAATGGTGCGGGTACCATGGATACGCCGTTGCTGCTGGTGGGAGAATTAAAGATTGGCGCCATCGAGGCGCTGCGTCAAGGTATTCGTTTTGGCGAGCAGGGGCATGCAGTGATTGTCGACCCATTGGGGCAGGTGATTGCGCACCCGAATCCGGACTGGATGAATGAACGGACCAAAGACCTGTCCCACTTGCCTATCGTGCAGAAAATGATGGCTGGAAAGACCGGTGTCACCGAGTTCTATTCACCCTTCAGGAAAGCCGGCATGGTGGCCGGTTATACCTCGGTGCCCAAGGTCGGCTGGGGCATCATGGTGCCCCAGCCGAAGACGGAAATCGAGGCGCAGATCACAAGAATTCGTGGCTCGGAGCTGGTCTGGGCATTGGTGGGCATTGCCCTGGCACTGGCCTTCAGCCTGTCACTGGCGCGCTGGATCACCCGGCCGCTGAACACCCTTGCCCGTGCCGGGCAGCGCCTGCACGACAGCAATTTCGAGAGTGAACTGCCGAAGATCAGCCCCAAGGCTCCGTTGGAAATCCGCCAGTTGGCAGACAGCCTCGGTGGCACCGTCGATGAGCTGATTGCCTCGCGCGCCGAACTGGCCCGGTTCAATGATTCATTGCAGGAACGTGTGGATATCGCCACCCGCGAACTGCGCAAGAGTAACCAGAAACTGGAATACCTGGCGCAGAGTGATCACCTCACCCAGTTGGCCAATCGGCGCTACTTCGAACAGGTATTGGCGAGCCTGGATGACCGCCGTCATGGCGACAGTCAGGGCATTTGCATCCTGCTGCTGGACGTGGATAAATTCAAGGACATTAATGATCATTACGGGCATGTGGCCGGTGATGAGGTGCTGGTACAAATTGCCGGTATTCTGCACCAGGGCCTGCGCAATACGGACTTGGCGGCTCGTTATGCGGGGGATGAATTCGTGGTGCTGCTACGCGCCGGACTGGAGACGGGCCGGCAGCGTGCACGGAATCTGCGTGACGCCATCGATGCACATCATTTCCAGTTTGACGGACAGACCCTGCACACCACGGTCAGCATCGGCCTGGCATATTGCCACAGTATCAGCGCTTGCAGCGACCCCAATGAACTGCTTCACCAGGTCGATGTCGCCATGTATGAAGCCAAGCGCCAGGGACGCAACCGGGTGGTTGAGGTCGAGCAGGGGCATCCCTGGGAATAGCGGACGTCCTGAAAAAGATGAAAAAATACTCTGTTTGCCTCATTAATGTGCAGGCAGCGCTCTTTTAGGAGGCTGAGTAGTTACTTTCCATAAAAATTGCGCAGGGCATGGATTTCAATGGATCATGCTTTGGCAAAAGTCTTGACGACGTCTCGTACCCTGTACACTCGCGGAGCAGGTTCTCTCGGTAATAACCAGCGACGGAGAGACTATTGCCCTGTAGAATCGAAGCTACTGCGTCCTGCTATCGCTCCTTGCCTAAGAACGCCTACTTTTGATACCTGCCTCCATGCAGGTAATGAACGAGCAAAATTATGCATCATTTTACGAAATACCCAGGTTGACACAGCATCATCCACACCCACCGGGAGATTGTCATGCGCAAACGATCACGACTAATGATTGTCAGTCTGTTGTATTTATTGGTCACGGCCGGGCCCGTCCCCGCCGAAGAAGAGCAGCCAGTGCTGATCACGATTCCACGTCTGTCCCTGGATACGGCACTGAGTGCCGCGCAGACGGCTATCGACACCTGCCGCAAAGAGGGGGTACAAGTGGCGGTGACCATCGTCGACCGGGGAGGACACCCACAAGTGGTGCTGCGCGACGTACTGGCAATGAGCCTGACCCTCGCCATCAGCCACAACAAGGCCTATACCGCGCTGTCATTCAATACGCCAACGTCACAACTCACGCAGCGCTTTACATCGCCCTTTTCCGTGGGCAAAACCCCCGGCCTGGTGTTTTCCGCCGGCGGCCTGCCCATCCAGGCCGCCGGTTCCATTGTCGGTGGTATCGGGGTCTCCGGCGCACCCTCCGGTGAGATCGATGAAAAATGTGCCCAAGCCGGGCTGGACGCTATTCAGGATGACCTGGAGATGGTGGAGATGTGAAAAAACAGGTATCAACCGCAGCGACAATTGCTGACCTATACTCTTGGCCTTTGCCATCGACGAAGAACCGGAAGCTAATCTGCCAGAGATATGGACCGAACCCTGACGGCTCCCCACAAAAGCCTGGTAGGGTGGGCAGGTTTTTCATGCCCACGTGGAATATGCGCCAACCGCGTGGGCACAAAAACCTGCCCACCCTACATGCATGGCTTTGTAAGTTTTATCTGTCCCCCTGATTCTGGATTAAAAATTTATTATTTCAATGGATTGCGCAGAAATATCGCCTGGGTCGAGCCTGAGGAATTCCGCGCGAGGCGCACGATAAATTCCCGGGTTTCGCTACGCTCATCAGGCTACTGGCTAATTTTGTGGGGAGCCGTCAAGGCCAGGGCCCTCTCTGAGTGTGGTGGAGATACTGAAAGGGTATGAGACGGTGCAGGCGGTGTGTGAAAACGCCAGATACAGCACTGGTTTTATCACCGGCAAAACAACCGTGGTAGGCGCGAACCATGCCCGCGATGCAATAATCATGATATTTCAAATATCGCGAATAGTCCGCGCTATTCGGATACTACACCAGTATCTTTTGGCCACTGGGTCGTTTGCGCAGGCGTTCAAGGTAGCGATTGGTTTGTGACAGCTTGTCGAACAAATAACCACCGCGTCCACGCGCCAGATAATCCAGCATGGGAATGATCAGATAGTCGGCAATCCCCGGCTTATCCCCGGAAAAATAGTCGCTTGCACACAACGCATTCTCAATAATCTCGAGTTGCTGCACAACTTCAGGCAATGCCGCTTCCAGCTTGGTTTCATCGACCTGACCATCCTTGCCGGAAGGGAAGGCATGCACCAGGACAAAACGGCGAATAAACGCTGGGTCAAAATAACAATTTGCGGCGCTGATCCATTGATCCATCAGGGCCAGCTCTGCGACGGGCGCCGGGCTTAATGATGGGCCATCGAAACGGCGATCAATGTAACGGCAAATAGCAGCTGATTCATACAATACAAAGTCACCGTGGCGGATTATTGGAACCTTTTTGAAGGGGTTGTTGAGTGTCAGACGGTCTGCCCGGCTGAGTCGTTCCTGGAACTGGTAAACAACCCCCTTCTCTTCACAGCAAAGTCGGACACTGCGTACATAGGTGCTGTATTCTGCACCATAAACCACGAGAGTCTCGTCCATCGTTTTTCCTTGATTCTGTTTTGGGGCTTTTAGCCTAACCTGGTTCTATATATGATCAAGAACATATTTTACTGGCGAACTGCCAAGCCAAACAGATGAGGAGGGCAGAGATGCCATATTCCACAGAACATAAACAACGAACCCGGGAGAGCATTCTCTCCACCGCCATTCGTCTTTTTTCCAACAAAGGATATGACAGTGTCACGATAGACCAGTTGATGACCGCTGCCGGTTTGACCCGGGGAGCCTTTTATACCCATTTTGACTCAAAGAGTGAACTCTATGCCGAGGCTGTTCTGGCCGCTGCCATGCAGAGTCCCATCGCCAGCGGCGCCTGTCCCGGGGAAAAAGGAACGGACTGGATCAGGCGAACCGCATCGCTCTATCTGAGCAGAGAACACCTCGAGCAGGAAGACTTTCCTTGTCCACTGGCTTTTCTGGTGACAGACGTGGCGAATCGTGAGCCGGCGGTGCGCAATACCTACACAAGGGTTTACGCGGAGTTTGTGAGGGTATTGCAAAGTCATCTGCCGATGGAAGCATCAACAACGGCCAAAGGGAGTGAACTGTCCTGGGCGATGGCGGCGTTGATGATTGGTGGTGTGGCAGTCTGCCGGGCATTGAATGATGAGGCGACCATCGATCGCGTTTTAGTGGCCTGCCGCCAAGTGGTGGAAGGCTTGGCGGAAGACGTGGCTTAGGTTACCGTCCTGTTGATCAATCTGTGCGTGGTTGCCATAGACTGACTTGTTTTCCTTCGGTCGTTGCGGGCATGGCCGATTCCCCTATTTTGCTGTCCGTAATCAGGCCCGTAGATAACGCGCCAGCAAACCCAGCCTCGGCATCTCATCCGGCCATGGGATTAGCACCCGATGGCCGCCGCCGGGGGCCTCGTTGACGGCTTTTCCCCGCAGATCGGTCATAGTCTCGATGCGCATCTCCCGGTTACCCTCGGGGCGGATCACTTCCACTTTGTCGCCAATACGGAACTTGTTTTTGGCCAGGATCTCCGCCTGGCCGTCGACCACGGCAATGATTTCACCGCAGAATTGTTGTTCACTGCTCACCGAGTGGCCTTGCAGGTAATTTTGGTGCTCGGCGACATGGTGGCGCTGGTAGAAACCATCGGTGTAGCCGCGATTGGCCAGCCCCTCCAGCACACCCAGCAGGTGCGGGTCGAAGGCACGCCCGGCCACGGCGTCATCGATGGCCTGGCGGTAGACCTGCGCAGTGCGCGCGGCGTAATAGTGCGACTTGGTGCGACCCTCGATCTTCAGACAATCGACACCGATCTCACACAGCCGTGCAACATGCTCCAGCGCACGCAGATCCTTGGAATTGAGAATGTAAGTACCCTGTTCGTCTTCCTCCATGACCATTTGTTCGCCGGGACGGCCGCCTTCTTCAATCAACACCGGCTGGTCAGCCAATGGATGGCGGGGCATGTCGCCGCAGGCCGAAGGGGCGGTGGTGATCTCGGCCAGATCGATAGCCAGCAGATCGCCTGTAGCATCTTCCGCGGCAGGGGTGACGCTGTAATCCCAGCGGCAGGCGTTGGTGCAGATGCCTTGGTTGGGGTCGCGACGATTGAAGTAGCCGGACAGCAGGCAGCGGCCGGAATAGGCGATGCACAGGGCGCCGTGCACGAACACCTCCAATTCCATATCCGGGCAGCGCTGGCGGATGTCGTCAATCTCGTCCAAGGATAATTCGCGTGACAGGATCACCCGCTCTACATTCAGGCTCTGCCAGAACTGCACGGTGGCGTAATTGACGGTATTGGCCTGTACCGAAAGATGGATAGGCATCTCCGGCCATCGTTCGCGCACCAGCATCATCAGGCCGGGGTCGGCCATGATCAGCGCATCGGGGCCGAGTGCGATCACCGGCGCCATGTCGGCCAGATAGGTGTCCACCTTGCGATTGTGCGGTGAGATATTGCTGGCGACGTAGAAACGCTTGCCCTGGGCGTGGGCCTCATCGATACCGATGCCAAGGTGTTCGAGATCAAAATCATTGTTGCGCGCGCGCAGGCTGTAACGTGGTTGGCCGGCGTATACGGCGTCGGCGCCGTAGGCCAGGGCATAGCGCATATTGTGCAGGGTGCCAGCGGGGGAGAGGAGTTCAGGGGCCTTCATAATGTGCTCGTGACGACGTGATTCGGCCGGCTATTGTAGCAAGCTGTGGTTTGCGGTGGCGCCTGTGGTAGGGTAGATTGCTTCAGACCCTACCACGGAAGACAAGCTGCATTGCCGTCTAAGGTGCATTGTCATGAGGAAGTTGCTCTTGTCCATCACCCTGCTGTCGGGGCTATTCGCGGCCACGGCTGTGGCCGAACGGGCTTCCTTCGGCGCTGGCCTTGGCGTCCTCTACAACGGGGTCGGCATCAACCTTGCCCGGATGGACGGCGCCGATTTCAAATATGTCGCGCTGGGATGCACCACCCTCGGTTATTCAGCGAGCTATGGCACCACGTCCAACTGCGGCATCGGCGTTGGCTGGATGCGCTCGGACATCCTCTCGGACAGCGGCCGGCACGGGCTGGGAATTCATCTCGGCATTACCTACAACAGCCATGAAAACCGGGATCAAGTCGAGGTGTTCGCTGGCCTGCCTTATGTCTATTTCTTCAGTGGCATGGATACCACCGGATTGAACCTTGGCTTGACGCCCTATCTTGGCCGTCACAATGATGAAAACCGCGCAGGCTTTCTTCTCAACCTCGGCTATCAGTTCTGACGGCTTTCCTGCCAGGCAACCGATGTCCCTCATGACGACGCGCAATCACTGTCTGCTGTCCCTTCTGATCCTCATTGTCACCAGCGTTTCCACCCCCGCCATCGGCGGGGAACGCCAGGCGGTGATCTTCATGTATCACCACTTCGGCGTCGAAAAATATCCATCGACCAATGTGCGGCTAAAACAATTCGAGGCCCATCTCGACTACATCGCCGCCAATGGCTATCAGGTCTGGCCGCTGCAAAAGGTGGTGCAGTACCTGCGCAATGACAAACCCTTCCCGGCGCGGGTGGTGGCCATCACCATCGATGATGCCTATACCTCTGTGTACACAGAAGCTTTCCCACGCCTGCGCGCACGCGGTTGGCCCTTCACCGTCTTCGTCGCCACCGATGGCGTGGATAAGCGCTACACGGCCCTGATGACCTGGGTGCAGATGCGTGAAATGCAGCGCCACGGCGCCAGTTTTGCCAATCACTCCGCCAGTCATGGGCACTTGATCCGGCGTCAGTCCGGCGAGGACGACACGGCCTGGCTGGCGCGCCTGCGCGAGGACATCCAGCGTGCCCAGCGACGCCTGAAAGAAGAGCTGGGCAGTGCGCCGATGCTGCTGGCCTATCCCTACGGCGAATTCAACACCCTGCTGGCGGATCTGGTCGCCGGGTTGGGTTATACCGCCTTTGGCCAGCAATCCGGCCCGGCCGGGCCGGGTGATGACTTTCGCGCCCTGCCGCGCTTCCCCCTGTCGGAGCGCTACGCCGACAGGGACGGCTTCCGTACCAAGATCGCCAGCTTGGCCCTGCCGGTGTTGTCGGCCGAGCCGTGGGAGCCGGTGATCGACGATGCCAATAACCCACCGCGCCTGCGCGTAAGCCTGGGTGACAGTGATGCCCGTCTCGATCAGCTCAGTTGCTTTATCTCCGGGCAGGGGCGCGTCGATGTGGAATGGGAAGACCGCGCTGCACGGCGTTTCGCTGTGCAGGCCGCTGCACCGTTGCCGGTGGGCCGCAGCCGCTACAACTGTACCGCGCCTTCGGCGCAGCAGGGCCGCTATTACTGGTACAGCCATTTATGGATTCAGTTGCCGGCGAACTAAACCTGTTCCACTGCGTCCAAATGGGTGAAAAGGGATTTCTCTATTATGCCGCACGGCCTGGGCGGGTGAGCGCCGCCCACCCTACGGAACTAAAGTCATACGAGACATGGCCGTTAGTATCAGCCTGTAGTGCCCCTCAATTTGGCGCAAAGGACAGTTGCAATGAACAAGCTCGAACAATTACGCAGTATGACCACCGTGGTGGCCGATACCGGTGACATCGAATCCATCCAGCAATACCGGCCCAGCGATGCCACCACCAATCCCTCATTATTGTACAAGGCGGCACAGATGCCGCAGTACCAGCCGCTGGTGCAGTCGGCCATCGAATACGGCCAGGCCAAGGGGGGGAGCGCAGAACAGCGGCGTCTGTTGACGTTGGACAAGATTGCCGTCAATTTCGGCCAGGAAATCCTTGCTAGCGTGCCCGGCCGCGTCTCCACCGAAGTGGACGCGCGCCTCTCCTTTGATACCGCCGCCACCATCGCCCGTGCCGAGCAGCTCATCGCCCTGTATCGTGAGGCCGGTGTGGACAGCTCGCGTATCCTGATCAAGATCGCCGCTACCTGGGAAGGCATCCGCGCCGCCGAGGTATTGGAGAAGAAGGGTCTCCACTGTAACCTGACCCTGATGTTCAGTCTCGCCCAGGCCATCGGCGCCGCCGATGCGGGTGCGACGCTGATCTCTCCCTTCGTCGGTCGCATCATGGACTGGTACAAAAAGGTCGAGGGCGTCGATGGTTACGCCGCCGCCGATGATCCTGGCGTCAAATCCGTTACCCGCATTTATCAGTACTTCAAAAAATTCGACTACGCGACGGTCGTGATGGGCGCCAGCTTCCGTAATATCGATGAGATCACGCAACTGGCCGGCTGCGATCTACTGACCATCGCCCCTGCGTTGATGGAAGAATTACAGGCCAGTGAGAGCGAGTTGCCGCGCCAGTTGTCGCCGGAAATGGCGCGAGAGGCCGACATCGAACGCATCGAACTCAACGAGGCCCGTTTCCGTTGGCTGATGAACGCGGACGCCATGGCCACGGAAAAACTGGCTGAAGGCATCCGTGGATTTACCGCCGATACGCTGAAACTGGAGCAACTGGTAGAAGATATCGCGCACCAGAAAGCCGCCTGAACCTGCGTAAAAAGCCCCGCTGCTTGCAGCGGGGCTTTTTTGTGTCTGCGTTAACGTGCCATAAACCGTTATAATCCCCCCTTTTCGTTAAAGCACAACCGCCACGGCAAGGCATTTCCCACAAGGAATAACAAGTATGCGCGTCCTGATTCAAACCCTTTTTCTCCTGTTTATTGTCGGCAGCGCACTCAGTGGCTGCAGCGGCCAGTCCGATGCCCCGGCCGGTGTCGCGGATGCCGCACCGGCAAAGATCTATAACTGGAAGATCGTCACCACCTGGCCACCCAACTTCCCCATCTTCCAGGAAGGCGTACAGCGCTTCGCCGATGATGTAAAAACCCTCAGCAATGGCCGCCTGAAGATCAAAGTGTTCGCCGGCGGTGAACTGGTGCCGGCCTTGCAGGTTTTCGATGCCGTGTCGCAGGGCACCGTGGAGATGGGTCACGGCGCCGGTTATTACTGGGCCGGCAAGCTGCCCGCTGCGCAGTTCTTTACCGCCGTGCCCTTCGGCATGAATGCCCAGGGCATGAACGCCTGGCTGTCGGCCGGTGACGGGCTGGCGCTGTGGCGCGAACTGTATCAACCCCACAACCTGGTGCCTTTCCCGATGGGTAATAGCGGCGTGCAGATGGGCGGTTGGTTCAACAAAAAAATCGACTCCGTGGCCGATCTCAAGGGCCTGAAAATGCGCATTCCCGGTCTCGGTGGCAAGGTCTTTGCCAAGGCCGGTGGCTCTCCGATACTGATGGCCGGTGGCGAGATTTATACCGCCCTGGATCGTGGCACCATCGATGCCACGGAATGGGTCGGCCCTTTTCACGACGAGCGTCTGGGCCTGTACCGCGCGGCCAAATACTATTACTACCCCGGCTGGCACGAGCCCGGGCCGGTATTGGAGCTGACGGTCAATGCGCAGGCTTACGCCAGCCTGCCGGCGGATCTGCAAAAGGCCATCGAGGTCGCCGCGTCCGATACCAATCAGTGGATGCTGAACCAGTTCGAGGCCCGCAACATGCAGGCCTTGCACCGCTTGAAGGACGAACACCGGGTACAGGTGCTGCCCTTCCCGGATGACGTGCTGGCCGAGCTGCACCGCCTTACCGGTGAGGTGCTGGACGAAGAGTCGGCCAAGGATCCCGCCTTCAAAAAGGTCTACGAGAACTATCGTAATTTCATGGCCGGCCACGACGAATGGGGCCAGCTTTCCGAGGCTGCCTATCAGCGTGCGCGTGGGCAGTAGGCGCAGTCGCGCCAGCGGTGATTTTTCGCCGAGCCATTTACCACCAGCAAACAGGACTAAAGGAATCCCATGACTATTGCAGAAAACACTATTGCGGAAAACAAAGTCGTCACCCTGCACTACAAACTGACGGATAACGAGGGCGCCGTCATCGACCAGTCCGATGACGGCAGCTTCCTGTACCTGCACGGTGCGCAGAACATCATCCCCGGGCTGGAAAACGCCCTTACCGGCAAGACGAATGGCGACGAACTCAGCGTCTCCGTATCGCCTGAAGAAGGTTATGGCGAGCATGATGATTCCCGTGTCGCCAGCGTGCCTCGTGACCGCTTTCCCGCCGATGGTGAAATCGAGCCCGGCATGCAGTTCCGTGCCCAGAGCCCTGAGGGTGAGATGGATGTGGTAACCGTCACCGAGGTCAGCGACGCTACCGTCACCGTGGACAGTAACCACCCACTGGCCGGTGTACAGCTGAACTTCGAGGTCAAGATCGTCGATATCCGTGACGCCACCGCCGAAGAGTTGGAGCATGGTCATGCGCACGGCCCGGAAGGCCATCATCACCACTGAGTGATGTCTTTCAGCGGAACAAATTCGTCGGAGCGGGCCATGCCCGCGATAGATTTTTCTGAGTTAGGATTAAAGAAACACGGAGACGCAGAGATTATTGAAGGGGTTTTCTCTGTGCCTCTGTGACCTCCGTGTTAATCGATGTTGTCGAAAAAAACACCTAGAAAGCGCTCCTACCCGTGTTTTGACCCAACCTGGGCACGCAGGCTATCGCGGGCATGGCCCGCTCCTACAGTGGCATTTTTTTCAGTGTGGGGCTCAGCGTAGAGGCGCGAGCTGGCCGGTCTCGCGGTAGCGGCGGTAATCGGCGAGGATCAGGGCGTGGTCGAAGACCAGCGCCGTCGGCAGCTGATTGGGCAGAAAGACCTGCACATGGGCGGCATCGTCATCAGCACGCGGTTCGCCGCTGGCCTCGGCCACATACACCGGGCTGATGGTGTGGCCGCGCGGATCACGTGCCGGATCCGAGTAGCAGCCCAGCAGAACCTTGAGCTGTACCTCAAGAGAGATTTCTTCCCTCGCCTCGCGGATCGCCGCCTGCTCCAGCCGCTCACCAGCATCGACGAAACCACCCGGCAATGCCCAGCCATGGGGCGGGTTCTTGCGCTCGATGAGCAGGATAGGGCGGCCGGGGCGGTCACTCATCTCGATGATGATGTCCACGGCGACCAGCGGCGTAGTGGGGCGAACCATTAATGTAACACCATCGCGGCGAGACCAAGGAAGGAAAGAAAGCCCACCACGTCGGTGACGCTGGTGAGCACTACGCCGCCGGCCAGGGCGGGGTCGATGCCATCACCGTGGACAGCAACCTGGTGTGCAGCTGAAAGTCTAGTGGGCCATGCGCACGGCCCGGAAGGTCACCACCACTACTGAGTGATGTCTTTCTGCGGAGCGTAAAAGGGGCCTCGTGAGAGGCTCTTTTTTGTGACAGCACAGAAAACAGCCTGCATTGCTAAAATAAACCCATTTCTTCCGCTGTTGTAATAAAGTTAAAAGGTTTTTGCAATTCTGGAATACGTTCTAGTTTTTCCCTGATTTCAGGGGCAATTTTTAGATACCGCCATATTGTCTCGAAACGACTGTCTGAACTCATGCAACAAATTATTTCTAGATAATCTTCTGTTTCTATAATATTTTTTCCCTTATAGGATTTTTCTATATGTTTAAACTGGGCGAATTCTATAGCGACCTTTGCCCAAAGCCCCATATCCTCACACTTCTCTTGGGCACGCGAGCGAAAATAGCCCAAGGCCGTTCTAGCCTCCTGCTTCGTTAATGGCAATGACTGGAACAATGCGGGGTCAAGCGTGGTATCTTTTGCTAGCGCTTTACACTCGTCAATTTTTCTTTCGAGCGCCTCAATCGAGGCTCTCATTTGCGTATAAGCAAGATTAATAATTTCGTCTTCCTGCTGCTCGTTGATAAACGTGGGATCTTCTTTTGCCCATGCAACCGAGGCAATGACCCACAACAAACCAACTATAATCCCTTTTTTAACGACAACCATCAGCTACCGCCCTCCAAAAGTTTCTTTCGTCCATCGCAAGGGGCTTCATTAGCTGCTCTTGTGCAATAAAATTGATTTCTCGACTCACCACATTTGGCACAGCGCGCATCGCTTTCGCCCATATTTCCCAATCTTTTTTTCTGATATTGTTAGCACTACCCAACACACGGTTTCCTGCAAAAATTTCAAGCAAGACACTGCTAGCCAGCACACCGGAAAGTACGTTTGCGGCTCCTTGTATTTGCTTTATCCTCCCTATTGCCTTTTCACTTTGCTCACTAAATCTCAACATCGAAATATCTGGACATGCCATTGTTCACCCTCTCCTTTAGGTTTTGGCTGGAAATGTCTGACGATGCCATCATCCATCCCCTTACCCGTGTTTCGACCTATTATCCTG
>DRKN01000015.1 GCA_011051755.1 Gammaproteobacteria bacterium | reverse complement strand
CCGAAGCGGTCGATGGCGGTGAGCCGCTGCGCCAGACACTGCAACGCGGCAACGCACTGGCCGGCTCAGCCAACGCCTGGCTCTACGCCGGCAGCGTCAGCGCCGACCGCCCCCTGGCCGATTACACCCCCCGCATCATCCCGGCGCACCCACTGGCAAAGGTACCGCTGGAGGGGAATTTTATTCTCTGGTATCGCTGAAGGGGCGAATTAGATTCAATTAAAGGGTTCAGGGCCTGAGGTATCCCCACGAAATAACAATTGATCTCAATGATTTAAGGGGTGGGGCGGGGCACATGTGATTATGGATAAAGCCTATGAAGCGCGTCAGTTGGTATTGGAACTCGAAATGCTTCCCGCTGTGCCACCCAAAAGCAATCGCTTGAGTGTGTGGGAATATGACAAAGAAATGTACAAGAAGCACAACAAGGTTGAACGGCTGTTTCGTCATTTGAAGGGCTTTCGCCGTATCTTCTCCCGCTTCGACAAACTGGATTGTATTTTCATGGAAGAGTGGGGATCCGCCACCTGGCCACCGGCTGATGCCAGTGGCGGTGGCTTAATTTAGATACCATATGCGCGTTAGGGCTAAAGCATGCTGTGAGCCTCTAAAGAGAAGTGTTATTCAGCAAACAGGCTTTCTTTAGTCACCAACTCAAAATTGGCAACGGCGGTGCGCACACGTTCATCGATTCTTTCATCTGAAACAATCTCTTTACGATGCTTATTAAACTGCTTGTTGTATTTGTTTATTCTCTTGCCAAGGGTCGACCACACCTGTTTTTTTGCATTTACAGGCCAGAACTCAAGCTCCATTTTGGCAGTCTCCACCTTACTAGCGTGAGTAGACCATAGCATCCATATCTGCGATTTCACATCCATATTATTTAGCCCAAATATGCTCTTTTTACCTTCCTGGGCCATGATCAGGGTGGGCATTAGCTCAATAAGTCGTTTCAAACCATTGTAATATTCATTAAATGCCCTCTCGTCGTAGGCATCAATCTCAACGTTAAAGTTGGTGTTTTGGCGAATATTAACAATGCTATCAGCAGGCTGCTGTACGGCAACCGTAACAGGGGGAGCAGCGCTGGCCGGGGTTGGCGCGGGAGACGCTGCCGGAGTGGCTGAAGCCTGGTCATCATCCCCACCCACCTGCAATTGGCCGCCTTTTCCAAGTCCGCCCTTAACCGCCTGAGGTTTGTAATTTCTCAACGCCTTAACCATTTGATTAAAAGAGTCGGCAAATGCGGCAATAATGACCTTGCCTTCTGGTGTATTGCTAAAGCCGCTGACTTTGGCGAAACCACCGTTATTCATAGACATCCCGAAGAGACTAAAATCAAAATTCTTAGCGCTACCAACAGATGATGACACCTGTACGCCAGAGCGATTGTCAATTAACAGGAGCGTCGTTGAAGATTCATTACTCTTCACTTTTCCGCCACCTCTCAAAAACGATCCGGCTCCACCAAGTAAAGAGCTACCTTTGCTGATGGCCATATTTAGTGCGCCACTCATGCCGCTCGAGCCTTCCTGAGAGAATTGAACAGAAGGACTTAAAGTATAGTCAGCGGCTACCATCTGGCCTTTGCCAAAGTTGCTCCCACCTCTAAGGGCACCTGAACTCATCAGCCTCCGTTCATCAGTCATGGCATTCATCACTTTCCCACGCTCGACCACGACAAAACAGTTTGATTGCTGAATCATCATGCGGATGACTGGGAGAGTGCTTCCCAGTTTTGGGTAATGTCTACGATACTCGCGCCACCAGCCCAATTTCTGGTCTTCAAATACACGAACGGTACCCAGCGGCTCCTTGCAACTCTCCAGTGAAGTGTTATTCCCCTCTGAGGTGCTGCCGGCAGCAGCTCCCGTTACAGTATTACCCCCACCACCACCGAGCTTTGGCATGGTGCTCATACAACCCGCTGTACTCACCGTAGCCACGAGCACTACCAGGCGGAGATGAAATTTGCTTTTGATAAAAAAACGCATTGGAAAGATCCTGTATTGTTGTGATTAATTTTATTTTTATGTGCCGCTTATACGTCAGGCTGCTTAAATTCAAGAGCCACCTTAAAATTTAGCAAGACAAGGCATAACGTGGTTTAAATAGAGCTTTAAAGTTACGACATAACCCTTTTAAATAAAAGGTACAATGTAAGGCAAAAGCAGGTACGATTTAGCTGTTATGAATAATGAGCGAATTCCATTGTTTTGTAATGTCGTTCGACTGCCTCACTCTAAGTTGTTAATTGACAATACCCCAGTTTCTTAAACGTTTGGCCCCAGTTTTTACTTGGCATCGTAAATAAAACCTTTTATTCGTTCTATATGCAACTTAGACTAAGTTCACTTTATGCTACATCATAGATCTCAATTTGAAAACCCCGGCCCAGCCCCTGTTAGCCTAAAGCCATAATGTCCCTTTTTGATTTCGGGAGGAACGGTGACAAAGGAGACCATTGCGATGATACAGAAAGCTGTGGACTGGCTGGGGATCGTTCAACAGGTTATCGGCCGGCAGTTACGGCAGGAAGAGGCGGCCCGGCAGATGGGCTTGAGTGTGCGGCAGGTCAAGCGTCTGGTAGCCCGATACCGGGCAGAAGGCCCCTCGGGGCTGGTCTCGCGCCGCCTTGGTCGGCGCCCCGGCAACGCCCTGTCCGACGCGGTACGCCAGGAGGTGCTGGGACTGGTCCGCACCCACTATCCCGACTTCGGCCCCACGCTGGCCTGTGAGAAGCTGGCCGCCCACCACGGGCACAAGCTTTCCGCCGAGACCACGCAGGCCTACATGGAGACCCTGCGCGCTTACCTGGCCCAGCATGGTCGGCCTGTCGCCCTCTACTCCGACAAGCACAGCATCTTCCGGGTGAACCACCCGGATCGGGAGGGAGAACTGACTCAGTTCATTCACCCGGGCCCTCCAAACCCTCGACATCGAGCTCATCCACGCCAATACGCCACAGGCCAAGGGGCGGGTCGAACGGGCCAACCAGACCCTGCAGATCGCCTGGTCAAAGAGCTGCGCCTGGCCGGTATCTCGGACATCGATACGGCCAATGCCTTTCTCCCGAGCTTTCTGAACGACTACAACCCGCGCTTCGCCGTGCCCCCGCACAATCCCGCCGATGCACACCGACCGGTACTGCACGATCCACAAGAACTGGACCTGATCTTCAGCCTGCACGCCCACCGCAAACTCTCGAAGAATCTCACCCTCCAGTACAAGAACCGGCAGTATCAGCTCTCGGGACAGGGCAAGGGCTATCGCCTGCGGGGCACCGAGGTCACTATCTGCGAGGCCTTCAATGGCGCCGTGACCTTGCTCTACGAGGGGCGGCCACTGCCTTACCGCATCCTCAACGAAGGCGAGCCACCCATCCCCCTGGACGATGAGAAAAGCATCCACGCCACCGTCGAGCAGGCCAAGTGCGTTCAACTCGTCAGGCCGACCCACAAGCCGGCCCCGGACCATCCCTGGAGGCGGGG
>DRKN01000014.1 GCA_011051755.1 Gammaproteobacteria bacterium | reverse complement strand
TTCTTCGACGAAATCAACAGCTACGGCTGGGATCTCGGTGGCGCCGGCCCCTGCGTGCGTACCGGCATGTCCTGCGTCGGCGCCGCCCGTTGTGAGCAGTCCTGCGCCAACGAGCAGAAGATTCACCGTCTGCTGGTGAACAATTTCCTCGACGACATGCACCGCCCGGCCCTGCCCTACAAATTCAAATTCAAGGTCTCCGGTTGTCCCAACGACTGCATGAACTCCATTCAGCGCTCCGACTTCGCCGTCATCGGCACCTGGCGTGACGACATGCAGGTCGATCAGGAAGAAGTAAAGAGATTCGTCGCCGACAAGGGCCGTGACTACGTGGTCGAGAATGTCGTCAACCTCTGCCCCACCAATGCCCTGGGTCTCAACAACGACGACACCCTCAAGGTCGATAACCGCAACTGCGTGCGCTGCATGCACTGCATCAACGTGATGACCAAGGCCCTCTCTCCCGGCAATGACAAGGGCGTCACCATCCTCCTCGGCGGTAAACGCACGCTGAAGATTGGCGATCTGATGGGCACTGTCCTGGTGCCCTTCATGAAGCTGGAGACCGAAGAGGACTACGAACGCATCGTCGAGCTGGCCGAAGAAATCATCGATTTCTGGGCCGAGAACGCCCTGGAGCACGAACGCGTCGGCGAGACCATCGACCGCATCGGCCTGACCAATTTCCTCGAGGGCATCGAACGCGATGTCGACCCGCACATGATCAGCGAAACACGCCAGAGCAGCTACGTGCGCATGGATACCTGGAACGAAGAAGCCGAAAAGTGGAAAGAGCGGCAGGCAGCGGGTTAAGCGGCGCTCAGAATCGAACAGCACAAGAAATCGATAGACATTTTTGGAGGTTGACCCGATGAGCGACAAACCGAGTTTTCCGATTGAAAGCGGCGTACCCGACCCCTTTCAATACATGCACCCGGCCTACATCAAGAACTTCGGTCACTGGAAGTATCATGAACGCCCACGCCCCGGCGTGCTGCGTCACGTCGCCAACAGCGGTGACGAAGTATGGACCGTGCGTGTCGGCACCCAGCGTCAGCTCGGACCCTACGAGATCAACCTGCTGTGCGACATCATCGACAAATATGCCGATGGTTATGTGCGCTTCACCATCCGCTCCAACATGGAAGTCAGCGTCACCGACGAAGCCAAGGTCGGGCCGCTGATCCAGGCCTTCGAAGACGCCGGCTACCCGGTGGGCGGCACCGGCCCATCCGTGACCATGATCTCCCACACCCAGGGCTGGTTGCACTGCGACATCCCCGGCACTGACGCCTCCGGCGTGGTGAAGGCGCTGATGGATGAACTGCACGACGAGTTCAGCGCAGAGAAAATGCCCAATCGCGTACACATGACCACCTCCTGCTGCCAGATCAACTGCGGCGGCCAGGGCGACATCGCCATCAATATTCAGCACACCAAACCACCAAAAATCAATCACGACCTGGTGGCCAACGTCTGCGAACGCCCCTCCGTGGTCGCCCGCTGCCCGGTCGCCGCCATCCGTCCGGCCATCGTCAACGGCAAGCCTTCACTGGAAGTGGACGAAAAGAAATGCATCTGCTGCGGCGCCTGTTTCCCGCCCTGTCCGCCCATGCAGATCAACGATCCCGAGCACTCCAAGCTGGCCATCTGGATCGGCGGCAAACACTCCAATGCGCGCAGCAAGCCCATGTTCCATAAGCTGGTCGCCGCCGGCATTCCCAACAATCCACCACGCTGGCCCGAAGTCTCCGACATCGTCAAGAACATCCTCTCCGTCTACAAGGATGACGCCAAGGATTGGGAACGTATCGGTGACTGGGTCGAACGCATCGGCTGGCCGCGTTTCTTCGAGCTGACCGAGCTGCCGTTCACCAAGTTCCATGTCGAAAACTGGCGCAGTGGCCGTAACACCCTCAACGCCTCGGCACACATTCGCTTCTAAGGCCGGAGGATGCCATGAAATTTTCAATCCTGGTCAGTGAAGGGCCTTATACGCACCAAGCGGCGGATACGGCCTACAACTTCACCCAGGCCGCGCTGGAGAAGGGGCACGAGATCTATCGCATCTTTTTCTACCATGACGGCGTCAACAACGGCACGCGTCTGACCACCCCGCCACAGGATGATCGCAACATCGTCAATCGCTGGTCGGCACTGGCGCTGGAACACGAGATTGATCTCGTACTGTGTGTGGCCGCGGCCCAGCGCCGCGGTATCGCCGATGCCGACGAGGCCAGACGCAATGGCAAGGATGCCGATAATATTGCCGCGGGGTTCCGTATTTCCGGTCTTGGCCAACTGATTGACGCCGGCATCGAGTCCGACCGTCTCATTACCTTCGGCGATTGAGGGGAGTCTTATGTCCAAGCGTTTTTTATATGTCAACCGCAAGGCGCCCTACGGCACCATCTATGCCCTGGAGTCACTGGAAGTGGTATTGATCGGCGCCGCCTTCGAACAGGACGTCAGTCTCGCCTTTCTCGATGACGGCGTGTTTCAGCTCACCCGGGGCCAGCAGACCGATGAGCTGGGTGTGAAGAATTTTTCCCCGACCTACAAGGCCCTGGGCGACTACGACGTCAACAAGATCTACGTCGAAAGGGAATCCCTGGAGGCCCGTGGCCTGAGCCTGGACGACCTGCTCCCCCTCACCTACGAGGACGAAGACGATGATTGGGCGGAAAAGGACTCCATCAAGCTCGTCAGCGCGGCCGAGCTTGCCGAGATCATGCAGGCCCAGGACGTGGTGCTGAGTTTTTAGGGAGAAACAATCGATGTTACATACCGTCAATAAATCACCCCTGGATCGCAATACGCTGGAGTCCTGCATCCAGCATGCACTGAAAGGCAGCGCCGTGCTTCTCATTGAAGACGGTGTTTATGGCGCCATGCAGGGCACACAGAAATCCCCCATGGTGGAAAGTGCCATGAAGGAAGTTTCTTTCTATGTGATCGGACCCGACCTCAAGGCGCGAGGTATCGACGCAAGCCGTGTCATCGACGGCATCGATATTATCGATTACAGCGGCTTCGTGGATTTAGTGGCAAAATACGACAAGACCCAATCCTGGCTCTGATTTTTTCAGCCAGCACATTACTTAACCGTTAGATATAGGAGAGACCGATATGGCTCTGGAAGTAAATGGAAAGAGCATTGCCGTCGATGAAGAAGGCTATCTCGAAAATCGCGATGACTGGAACACGGATATCGCCAAGGCAATCGCCCAGGAAGAAGGCCTGGACATGAGCGACAGTCACTGGGAAGTGGTCAATTTCCTGCGCGAATACTATGACGAATACCAGATCGCCCCTGCCGTGCGCGTGTTGACCAAGTCCATCGGCAAAAAACTGGGCAAGGACAAGGGTAACAGCAAGTATCTGTACGAACTGTTCCCCTATGGCCCGGCCAAGCAGGCCTGCAAAATCGCCGGCCTGCCCAAGCCGACCGGTTGCGTCTGATTTATCGCTGAGCGGGACGACAGGCTTGAAAGACCCGGAATACCGTCATTCTCACGCAGGTCAGTAATCCAGAGCCGCGAGATACACCCTGGATTCCCGCCTACGCGGAAATGACGGTGCTTTTCCGGATTTAAGGAAACGTGTCGTTTGTGACTGACCGGTCGTCAGCCAAATACCCCACCCAGGTGATATTGACGGGTTCAGTGGGTCTGTCAGCATTCAGGGCGCCAACAGTAGGCGCTTTTAGGCGAGGCGCGCCTCGCAGTAAATGGCCTTAGTCCTTTGCAAGAGGCGGAACGCCGTCCTGGATGCTGACAGGCCAACCCGTCGGGCGCTCCCGTCAACATAACCTCGGCGGAGTACGGGCATCGGGCAAGCCGTTCAATTTTACGCTTAAGGTTCATGCATGATTCTTTCCGTGATTTTCGCCATCTTGTTCTATGCCGCCACCCTGCTGCTGATAGTGGGGGTGGCGCGCAAGATTGCGCTCTATGCGCGTACCCCGGCGCCGCTGAAAATCCCGGTCACGCCGGCCCCCCTGACCCGTGCCGGCGTGGTTTGGCAGATGACGAAAGAAGTCACCGTCTTCCGCAGTTTGTTCTTTTCCAACAAGTGGATCTGGCTGTTTGGCTGGATGTTTCATGTCGCGCTGGCCCTGGTGCTGGCCCGTCATCTGCGCTATTTCACCGAGCCCGTGTGGGGCTGGGTCGTCCTCATTCAGCCATTTGGCAAATATGCCGCATTCGCCATGATCGCCGGTCTCGCCGGCCTCTGGGCACGCCGTTTCCTGGTTGATCGCGTGCGTTACATCAGCAGCCTTTCCGACCACCTGATGCTGGCCCTGCTGATGGCCATCGCCCTTAGCGGACTGGCGATCAAGTATCTGTCACACACGGATATCGTCCATATCAAGGCCTACATGCTGGGCCTGATGTATTTCGACTGGCAGCCACTGCCCGCCGACGCTTTCGTGCTGCTGCATTTCGCGCTGATCATTGTCCTGATGGTGGTTTTTCCGATCAGCAAGCTGCTGCATGCACCCGGTATGTTCTTCGCCCCCACCCGCACCCAGGTCGACGATGCGCGTGAGCGTCGTCACACCGCGGGCTGGACTGCCGAATAACAACGAGGTCGTACAACGTGGCAAAGGCAAACTTCGATACCCCGGCACTGCAACCACACCAGGAAACCCCGGATCTGCCGAGCGTTAAACCCGGGGCGATGCAGCACCTCAAAACCTTCCCGGCCAAACCGCTGCACAACGAAAACATCGGCTACCCCGGCGAACTAGTCGATGGCTGGCAGGATAAGGCCGTCAAACGCCTCGGCGAACTGGTCGACGGCTCACAGGCTCTGCGCGTGTTTTTGGATACCTGCGTCAAGTGTGGCGCCTGTACCGACAAGTGCCATTATTTTCTCGGCACGGAAGACCCGTTAAACATGCCCGTTGCCCGTCAGGATCTGCTGCGCAGCGTCTATCGCCGTTATTACACCTTTGCCGGCAAACACTGTCCCAAGCTGGTCGGCGCCAAGGATTTCGACAAGGAAATGTTGGACGACTGGTACAACTATTTTCACCAGTGTTCCCAATGCCGCCGCTGCTCTGTGTTCTGCCCCTACGGCATCGATACCGCGGAGATTTCCATGGCCGCGCGCGAGGTCATGGATTCCATCGGTGTGGGCCAGAAATACTGCAATGAAATCCTCGCCAAGGTGCATAAGATAGGCAACAACCTCGGCCTGCCGGAGCCCGCGCTGGTCGACACCCTGGAAGGCCTGGAAGAAGACGTCGAAGAGGATACCGGCGTCCTGGTGCGTTTTCCTGTGGATCAAAAGGGTGCCGACGTACTGCTGATCACGCCGTCGGCCGATTTCTTCGCCGAGCCCCATATCGATGGCCTGATCGGCTATGCCAAGGTATTTCACCAGGCCGGTATCCGCTGGACGTTGAGTTCCCACGCCTCCGAGGCCGCCAATTTCTCCCTGTTCATCGGCAGTGGCGATAACCTGAAAAAGGCTGCCATGCGCATCCGCGAGGCCGCCCTCGAACTGGGCGTCAAACGCATCATCGTCGGCGAATGCGGCCATGCCTGGCGCGTCGCCTACAGCTTCTGGAATACCTTGATCGGTCCGTTCGACTTCCTCGATCCCAAGTATCCGGCACCACAGCACATCGTTGAATTCACTTACGACCTGATCCAGCGTGGCGCCCTCACGCTGGACAAGGAAGCCAACGACCATCGCCGCATCACCTTTCACGATTCCTGCAACGTGGCGCGCGCCTCACGCATGGGCAATATACCCGGCGGGCAGTTCATCCTGCCACGCGAGGTGATCAAGGCCGCGGCCAACCACTTTTTCGACATGGCCCCCGACACCATCCACGAAAAAACCTTTTGCTGCGGTGGGGGGGGTGGTCTGCTCACCGATGACCTGATGGAACTGCGGGTCAAGGGCGCGATGCCCCGCATGCAGGCCCTGCAACAGGTCGTGGAAGAAAATGGTGTCAACACCTTGGTGGCCATCTGTGCCATCTGCAAGACGCAGTTTGCCAAGACCCTGCCCCACTACCAGTTCCAGGGCGACATGATCACCAGCCTGCACGAAGTGGTTGGCGACGCCATCCAGTTGGGTGCAAAGGAATAACGATAATAACATGAACACACCAGACCGTAGGGTGGGCATTGCCCACCAATCGACATCGCGGGTTCACCCCTGGTGGGCAATGCCCACCCTACGGTCTGTGAAAACAACCCACGACCTAACACCCGTGGATTAGGAGACAGACACCATGGCAACACCGGCCGATAAAGTGAAACAAGCACATACCTTCCGCAAGTTCAAGGATGGCGACAACCAGCATATTCCCTGGGCTCAGCAGATCTTTTCGGCCGATACCAGCCACAAGTGCCCCACCTACCTGCTGCAAACCCCACCCTGCCAGGGCAGCTGCCCGGCCGGCGAGGACATCCGCGGCTGGCTCGATATCGTGCGCGGTATAGAAAAACCCGCCGCTGACATGGACTGGCGCGAATATGCCTTCCGCCGCTCCACCGATGCCAACCCCTTCCCCTCGGTAATGGGCCGCGTCTGCCCCGCCCCCTGCGAAGAGGGCTGCAACCGAAATGAAGTGGAAGACTTTGTTGGCATCAATGCCGTCGAACAGTTCATCGGCGACACCGCACTGAAAAATGGCTACAGCTTCACAGCCGGCCTGGATACCGGCAAGAAGGTCGCCATCATCGGTGGCGGCCCCTGTGGTTTGTCCGCGGCCTACCAGTTGCGCCGCATGGGCCATGCCTGCACTGTGTTCGACGATCACGAAAACCTCGGCGGCATGATGATGTACGGCATCCCCGGCTACCGCACCCCGCGTGACGTACTGCATGGCGAGATGAACCGTATCATCGACATGGGCGTCGAGACCCGTCTCAATACCCGCGTCGGCCGTGACGTGACGCTGGAAGAACTGGAGAAGGACTTCGACGCCATCCTCTTCGCCATCGGTGCGCAGAACGGCCGTGACCTGCCCATCGCCAATTTCAAGGAGGCCAGCAACTGTCTGTCCGGCATCGCCTTCCTCGAAGCCTTCAACCGTGGCCATCTCAAGGCCGTAGCCGGCAAGGTACTGGTGATCGGTGGGGGCGACACCTCCATCGACGTCGCCTCCGTGGCCCGCCGTCTCGGCAGGGTCGAAGGTCTGAGCGACGATGCCCGGGTCGAAAACGTCATCGCCAGCGGCAAGGAACAGCGCCTGCCGGCCGATGCCAAACGCCTCAGCGTCGACGTCACCCTGCTGTCCCGCCGCCCCATCGCCGACATGACCGCCTCGCAGCACGAAGTGGACGACGCCACCCGCGAAGGCATCGAGATCATCGCTGCGGTGGATCCACTGGAAATCATCATGGGCGACGACGGCCGCGCCAGGGCCCTGCGCGTGCGCGAGCTAAAGCGGGAAAACGGCAAGATGGAAGTCGTCGAAGGCTCCGCATACGATATCGAGGCCGACATTATCGTCGCCGCTATCGGTCAGGCCGGCCGTTTTGACGGCATGGACGAATTCGCCAACGAACGCGGCCTCATCGACGCCGACAAAAACTTCCAGATGCCCGGCAGGGAGGGCTATTTCGTCGCCGGCGATATCGTCCAGCCACACCTGCTGACCACCGTCATCGGCCAGGCCTCCGTCGTCGCCGAAAGCATCGATCACTACCTGAAACATCAGGCGCAGGGCAAGCGGCCCAAGGTCGACGTGCACCACTTCGACCTGTTGAAAAAATTGCAGGAAGTCCAGCTGGCGCCGGAAAAATTCCAGCCGGAAGGCGACCAGCATACCCGTGGCATCGACCGTGGCCGCCGCGGCACCGCCGAAGCCGATTTTGCCATCCACAACTTCGAGGATCGCTCGGCCCACGCCATTATCTCCGCCGACGAACTGTTCCTCGGCCATTTCGAGTACGAACCACGCCACCGGCGCAAGGAAGACGTGCCGGACGCCAGTGAGGTGCTGGGTCACTTCGAAGAGCGCGTGCAGGCCCTGGCGGAAGAGAAGGTGGTGGCCGAGGCCGGTCGCTGTATGAGCTGCGGTGTGTGCTTCGAATGCGACAACTGCGTCATCTATTGTCCACAAGATGCCGTGCACAAGGTAAAAAAGGACAAGTACACCACCGGCCGTTACGTGGAAACCGACTACACCCGCTGCATCGGTTGCCATATCTGCGCCGACGTCTGCCCCACCGGTTACATCAAGATGGGCTTGGGCGAATAAACTGGCGGCCACGGATGACACACAGACCACAACCGAGCGCGAAACCGGGAGCCCTGGTGGTGAAACGCTATGGATTCCCCCTTTTGCTGGCCCTGCTGCTGGCGGCAGGCACACCGGCACTCGCCGCTGCCCCGCTGCCGGACATCCCCAAAGCGATCAAGGGTGAGCAGTGCGTGGAAGACACCGGGTTCATGCGCCGCAATCACATGGCGCTGCTCGAACACCAGCGTGACGACACCGTGCAACGCGGCATTCGCACCAGGCAGCACAGCCTAAAACACTGTTTTACCTGCCATGTGGTGCAGGATGACCATAGCCAACCAGTCACGGCCGCTGACCCACGCCACTTCTGCCGCGTATGCCACGACTATGCGGCCGTGCAGGTGGACTGCTGGCAGTGCCATGTTTCCATCCCCGAACCCTCAGCAACGTCGCTAAGGGGAGGACAGCCATGAGCGACGAAAAGGCCCTGAGTGGCGAAAAAGTCATGAACAACAAGATCGACAGCTACAAACGCCGTTTTCTCGCTCAGAGCGCCGTCATCACCGGCGCTGCGGCATTGGGCGGCGGCCTCGTACTCACCCGCGTGGTACAGGCACGCCCCGCCAGTCAGGCCGTCAGCAGCAAAAACCGCTGGGGCCTGCTCATCGACACCCGCAAATGCGCCAACGACTGCGACGCATGCGTCCAGGCCTGCGAGATGGAACATGGCTGGGGCCGCGGCAGTAGCGACGAACAACGCTCATCCCCCGCACAGAAGGCCCAGTGGATACGCAAGGTCACGCTGCGTGACCGCACCACCGGCCACGAAACCTCGCTGCCCATGATGTGCCAGCACTGCGCCCATCCACCCTGCGTGGACGTCTGCCCCACCGGCGCCTCCATGAAGCGCGACGACGGCATCGTGCTCGTGGACAAACACCGCTGCATCGGCTGCCGCTACTGCATGATGGCTTGCCCCTACAAGGCGCGCTCCTTCATTCACGAGGATTTGCACGGGCAAAAAACCGCATCGCCGCGTGGCAAGGGCACGGTGGAGAGCTGCAACCTGTGCGTGCATCGTGTCGACCAGGGAAAAATCCCCGCCTGCGCCGAGGCCTGCCCGGAAAAGGCCATCCTGTTCGGCGACCTCAAGGATGCCGACAGCGAGATTGCAAGACGCCTGGCCAGCGAGCCGAGTACCGAGATCCGTGGCGATCTGCGCCTCGACCTTGGCGTGCGCTATCAGAATATCTAACAGGCTTGACACATGAAACCCAGCACCTTTCGTGAGATTTCCGGAAACAGCGGCGGCTACTGGGCGTTGCTGGTTTTTTTGGGACTGTTGATCGCCGTCGGTCTGGGCGCCGCCTGGTACATGGAGCACAATGGTCACTGGGTCACGGGCATGAACAACCAGATCGTCTGGGGCATGCCGCACGTGTTCGCCGTGTTTCTCATCGTCGCCGCCTCTGGCGCGCTCAATGTTGCCACCATGGCCTCGATATTCGGGCGCACGGCATTCAAACCCCTGTCGCGCCTCTCCGGCCTGCTGGCCATCGCCCTGCTGGCCGGCGGTCTGCTGGTGCTGGTGCTCGACCTGGGACGTCCCGACCGCCTGATCATGGCCATGATGAATCTCAATTTCATGTCCATCTTCGCCTGGAACATCATTCTCTATAACGGTTTCTTCGTCATCGTCGCGGTCTATCTGTGGACCCTGATGGAGCGTCGTGGAAACCGTTTCACCCGGGGCGCCGGTCTGTTTGCCTTCCTCTGGCGCCTGATTCTCACCCTGGGTACCGGTTCTATTTTTGGCTTTCTGGTGGCCCGTCAGGCCTACGATGCCGCCATCATGGCGCCCCTGTTCATCGCCCTGTCCTTCTCCTTCGGCCTCGCCATCTTCATGCTGGTGCTGTTCGCCAGCTACCGCTGGAGTGGCCGCCCGCTCGGTGATGACATGATCCACCGCCTGCAACGCCTGCTCGGCCTGTTCGTGGTCACTGCGCTGCTCTTCGTCGCCATCTACCACCTCACCAACCTGTACGCGGCGGAACACCGTGACGTGGAGCAGTTCATCCTCGACGGCAACAACGTCTACAGTGGCCTGTTCTGGGTGGGATACATCCTGCTCGGCAGTCTGGTTCCCATGGCCATCGCCTGGTTCAGTCCCTTCCGCGCCGCCATCGGCTGGGTCACCACCGCCGCCGTGCTGGTGGTGGGTGGCGGCATGGCCATGATCTACGTCATCATCATTGGCGGTCAGGCCTACCCCTTGCAATTGTTTCCGGGCAAGGCGGTCAGCAGCAGCTTTTTCGACGGCGTGATCAGCCCCTATTCACCCACCCTGGCGGAAACCCTGCTGGGCATTGGCGGTGTCGGCATCGCTCTGGCCATCGTGGTGGTCGGTATCCGCCTGTTCAAATTTCTGCCCCTGAGCCTGGAAGATGCCCGGGTCGATGCACACGACAAAGCGGAATAAGGTGTAGCCCAAGCCACGGTTTGTAGGAGCGGGCCATGCCCGCGATGAGTCTTTTTCGACAGTGAGAATTCACGCAAAGAACGCAAAGATTATTGAACAGGTTTTCTTTGCATCTCTGCGTTTCATTCCGTTTTCGGCAAGACTGATCGCGGGCATGACCCGCTCCTACAGTACTGCGTGGGTCATTTGGCAGAATAGGCTAGAATCTACGACCAAACACAACTCCCAAACTCTGGACATAGCATGCAAACCGAACATCCATTCGCCCAATACGTTCGCATCCTCGGCAAGGGCAAGAACGGCTCCCGCGCCCTCACCCGGGAAGAGGCCCTGGTCTCTTTTCGCATGGTGATGCAAAACGAGGTGCTGCCCGAACAGCTGGGCGCCTACCTGATGCTGCTGCGCGTGAAGGAAGAAGAACCGGAAGAATTGGCCGGCTTCATCCGCGCCGTGCGCGAGACCATTCAACGGCCCACCGATGCGCCCAAGGTAGATCTGGACTGGTCGTCCTACGCCGGCAAACGCCGCCAGCTACCCTGGTTTATTCTCAGCACCCTGCTGCTGGCGCAGAATGGCACAAAAATCTTCATGCACGGCGCCAGCGGCCACACCGCCGGGCGGCTCTATACCCGGGACGTGCTGGGCGAATTGGGCATCGCCCCCTGCACCACCATGGCCGAGGCCGCGCAGCGCATCGAAGACACCAACTTCGCCTATCTCGATCTCGAATTTCTCTCGCCCAAGCTGCATGAAATCATCGAAATGCGTCCCCTCCTCGGCCTGCGCTCGCCGGTGCATACCATCGCCCGCATGCTCAATCCCTTCGACGCCGACTACGTAATGCAGGGTATTTTTCACCCGGGTTATCGCCCCATGCACCAAGAGGCCGCCCTGCTGCTCGGCATGCCGCACCTGGCGGTGATCAAGGGCGACGGTGGCGAGATCGAGCGCAACCCGGATATCGCCTGTCTGGTGCAGAGCGTGCATGACGGCGAGATGAGCAACGAGGAATGGCCGGCCCTGTTCAAGACGCGTCACATGAAAGACGACGAACTGAACGTGCAGCGCCTGCGCGGCGTGTGGGAAGGTACGGAGGACGATGAATACGGCAACGCTGCGGTGATCGGCACCACCGCCATCGCCCTCAAGCTGCTGGGCCGCGCAGACAGCATCAGTGATGCCGAACGCCAGGCCGGTGACCTGTGGCAGGCACGCGCCAGGGAACGCTTCGGCGCCGCGGCCTGATCGGCGCAGAGCCAACACCTGCCATGTCACAGCTCTTCATCACCGCCACCCACAAGTCCTCGGGAAAAACCACCCTCAGTATCGGTCTCTGCGCCGCCTTCCGCCTGCGCGGCCGGGACGTGCAGCCGTTCAAAAAAGGACCGGACTACATCGATCCCCTGTGGTTGTCGCGTGCCGCCGGCCGCGACTGCCACAACCTCGACTTCCATACCATGAGCCGGGCGGAGATCCTACGCACCGCACAGAGCCACGGCGGCGATGCCGATCTCTGCCTCATCGAGGGCAACAAAGGTCTCTACGACGGCCTCGACCTGGACGGCAGCAACAGCAATGCCGCCCTCGCCACCCTGCTGCGTTCGCCGGTGATCCTGGTCATCGACGCCCAGGGCATGACGCGCGGCATCGCACCACTGATCCTCGGCTATCAGGCCTTCGCCCCGGAGGTGAACATCGCCGGCGTGATCCTCAACCAGCTCGGTGGCCATCGTCACGAAACCAAGCTGCGCGCGGTCATCGAGCATTACACCGACGTGCCGGTAATCGGCGCCGTGCACCGCAATCCCGCCCTACGGATCCGCGAACGTCACCTGGGCCTGGTGCCCAGCAACGAGGCCCAGGCCGTCAAACGACAAATAGATGCCATGGCACAGGCCATCGAGGCCCAGGTCGATCTGCACAGACTGCTAACCATCGCCGACACCGCCCCCCTGCCCACCGCCGCACTGCTCACGAAACCCCGCCGGCCCACCACCGACCTGCGTATCGCCATCGCCCGGGACGCCGCCTTCGGCTTTTATTATCCGGGTGATCTCGATGCCTTCGCCCAGGCCGGCGCCGAACTGCTGCCCTTCAATACCCTGCACGACAGCAAGCTGCCCGCCGACATCGACGGCCTGTTCATCGGCGGCGGCTTTCCCGAGACGCAGATGCCGGCACTGGAGGCCAACACCGCCCTGCGGCAGGAGATCCGCTGCGCCATCAACGCCGGCCTGCCCACCTATGCCGAATGCGGCGGCCTGATGTATCTGACCCGCAGCATAAAATGGAAGGGTCACCGCTGTGAGATGGTCGGTGCCCTGCCCGCCGACAGTGTCATGCACGAGCGCCCGCAGGGCCGTGGTTATGTACAATTACAGGAAACCGGGCACATGCCCTGGGCCACCCCATCGACACCGCGGGACATCGAGGCGCATGAATTTCACTATTCGGCCCTGGAAAACCTCTCCGACAAACTCCAGTTCGCCTATGCAGTAAAACGCGGCAGCGGTATCGATGGCCACCACGATGGTCTCATTCACCGCAACGTGCTGGCCTGCTATGCGCATCTGCGCAATATGGAAGGCAACCGCTGGGTCGCACGCTTTGTCGATTTCGTGCGCCAACAGAAGTTATGTAGGGTGGGCACTGCCCACCAGAATATTGGGGTGCGTTAATAATGATGGGCGATGCCCACCCTACAAATGCCACTGCTTATCGAAAAATATAACCTAGAGTAGACACCATGAGCCTGATCACGCTATCCGCCAGCGCCATTGAGCAGATCAAACAATCCAGCCCGCAAAGCGACGCACAAGGCATGGCGCTGCGTCTCGCCGCGAAAATAAACGCCGACGAAAACATCGAATACGGCATGGGCTTCGATGAGGCCAGGGACAACGATGCCCAGGAAACCATCGACGGCATCCATATTGTCATCGCTCCCGATTGTGTGGAACTGCTCAACGGCACGCACATGGACTATGTCGAACTGGAACCCGGCCAACATCATTTCATTTTTCTCAACCCCAACGACCCCAACTACAAACCACCCACCGAAGACGATGTGTTCGAGCAATCTTCCTGAGTACAAAATCAGTGCCAAAAAAACCACAACCGGGCACTGAACGCCGGGGCGATAAAGAGCGCCGCCGCCACAAGCGCTCGACGGTCAACAGCGAGCTGTTCGCACCGCTGACCGGACTGGTGCTGGTACTGATGTCCATCACCCTGTTCGGGTTTGCCAGCCAGCACTGGCCAGCGCTGGCGGAGACCCTGCTGGTATTGCAGATACTGGCCACCGCCAGCGGTCTGGCTCTGATCGCCCTCATCCGGCAACGCATCAAGCGCCATCTGCTGCAGCCACTGGAACAACTGCGCGACTGGGCGCAGAAAATGCGCAGCGGCAACCTGTCGGCACGCGTACCACAACCCCGTCACGGCGAGTTCGCCGCCCTCGCCCGAGATATCAACGAGCTTGGCGAATCGCTGCGCTCCCTGACCCGGGAAATGGATGATCGCGTCAATCGACAAACCCTGCGCCTGCAGCGCAAGACCCGCTCACTGGAAATCCTCTACGACGTGGCCGCGCGCAGTAATGCCGCGCAGAACCTGGATGAACTGCTGACGGTCTTTCTGCACACCCTCACCGAAATCGTCTACGCCCACGCCGGCACCGTGCGCCTGCTCACCGACGACAATCAGATGCGTCTGGTCAGCAGCGCCGGCCTCGACGACGCTATTGTTGAGAAAACTCATCTGACACCCATCGAGCGCTGCCTATGCGCGCAGGAATTCGACCGTAACATGCTCGTCTGCCGCAACAATCACAGCCAATGTCCCAACGTGATCAAGAATCTTCTGTTCGCCGGCGACAAGCTGGAAAACATCGCCATCCCTCTGCGTTACCAGAACCGCACCCTTGGCATCTATAACCTGTTCGTGGAAAAACTCGGCCTCGCCGACCGCGACGACATCAAGGACATTCTCACCAACATCGGCCAGCATCTCAGCATGGCCATCGCCAAATCACGCTGGGACGAAGACTCCAAACGCATGTCTATCATGCAGGAACGCACCATGCTGGCCCACGAGCTGCACGATTCCCTGGCACAGACCCTGGCCAGCCTGCGTTTCCGCGTCAGCGTGATTCAGCAGGCCTGCCACGCCGGCGAGATCAGCAACGCCAAGATGGAAATCGACCAACTCAGGGGCAGCCTGGACGAGGCCAACATCGAGCTGCGTGAACTACTCACTCACTTCCGTATCCGCATGGATGAACGCGGCCTGATCCCAGCCATCGAAAGCCTCGTCGAGCGTTTCAAGAAGGAGTGCAGCATCCACATCTTCTTCCAGAACGAATGCCAGGATCTCAATCTGCCACCGGTACAGGAGGTACACCTGCTGCATATCATCCAGGAATCGCTGGCCAACATCCGTAAACATAGCGCAGCAGAAAATGTGCGTGTGATGATTCGCTGTCAGCCCGAGCCAATCTTTCATGTCCTCATCGAGGACGACGGCCAGGGTATCGCCGACAAAATCTGCGGCGGCCAGCCGGGTGAACACATCGGCCTGACCATCATGCAGGAGCGCGCCGGACGCATCGGCGCCGTACTGAATATCGAAAGCGACGTTGGCGAAGGCACACGGGTTGAATTGAAACTGCACTACGGTCAGGATAATAGCAGCGGCATGCATGACACATTCAAGCGACAGGATACTCGCCCCTCCAACGGATAATGGCCACTACTGACATCCTGTCGCCTGTGTGTACAGGTCACATTGACGGAGCATTCAATGCAGGTATTACTCATCGACGACCATACCCTGTTCCGGCTCGGGCTGAAAAACCTGCTGGAACGCAGCGGCATCGACGTCGTCGGCGCCGCCAGTACCGGTCACGAAGGCCTCGACATCGTCCACGAAACCAAACCGGACGTCGTATTGCTGGACATGCGCATGCCCGACATGGACGGTCTCAGTGTGCTGAAAAAGTTACGTGAAAACGGCGTCAAGGTGCCCATTGCCATGCTCACCACCAGCAGTGAAGAACACGACTTGGTGGAATCCCTGCGCAACGGCGCGCAGGGCTACCTGCTCAAAGACATGGAACCGGAAGACCTGGTCGCCGCGCTGCAGCGCATCGTTGATGGCGAAACCGTGGTCACTCCGCAGTTGGCCGGTACTCTCGCGCGCGCGCTTAGCGGCAATAGCGGGAAAACCAAGGAAGAAAAAACACCGTTATCCGGACTGACCCCACGCGAAACCGAAATCATCGAACACCTCGCCGAAGGTCAAAGCAACAAGGTCATCGCCCGCGAACTCGGCATTACCGATGGCACCGTAAAACTGCACGTCAAGGCCATCCTGCGTAAACTCAACATCAGTTCACGCGTGGAAGCCGCCGTCATCGCCGTGGAACAGGGCCTCGGACGCCGACGGCCGCCGCCCGGACGCTGAAGCTTTAAGTTCGCCCGAGGCGAAAACAATTTTCCGTACCCAGTCAAACGGGACACGACATGCGAAAAACCTACACCGATCTGGTCAACGAATGCCTGCCCCACATCCACGAGCTGTTTCCCTGGGATCTCGTGGAGGAACGGGCCAACGGTAAAAAACTGCTGCTGGTGGACGTCAGTGAGACCCAGGAGTACACGCGTTATCACATTCCTGATTCCATCAACGTGCCGCGCGGCATCCTCGAGGCCGCCTGCGACTGGGACTATGACGAGACCGTACCGGCACTGGCGCGCAACCGCGACACCGCCATCATCGTCATCTGCCGCTCCGGCAAGCGCAGCGCCCTGGCCGCCGACACCCTGCAACAAATGGGCTTCAGCAACGTGCGTTCGCTGAAGACCGGTCTGCGTGGCTGGAACGATTACGACCAGCCGCTGGTGGACGGCAACGGTCAGCCCGTTGATGCCGACGACGCCGATGAAATAATGACCACTACACTGCGCCCGGAGCAGATATCACCGGTCTGAGTCAATCTGATAGATTCACGGCGTTTCCCTGTCCGTATCAAACCGGCAAAATCAGTTAATTGCTCGTGGAAGCGACTTCAGTATCACCGTGCGCACAGCGCACGCTACAAGCAGGTGTAGTGTGCGAGGATATCCAATGTCTCTGTACTCTCCGTATCCCTGTGGTGAGCTGAATAGTTATCAGAACACAAACATAGTCCTCCACAAAAAATAACCGGTTTCAAGCAGTCCTTTGACCGACACGCGGTACAAAACAGCAGCACAATATCTTTACATCCCCTCGCCCATTGCTTAACGTGGGCGATCTTTTTTTCATCCGCAGATCGAGCAAATAATCCGCCATGGCACAATACGTCTACACCATGAACCACGTGGGCAAGGTGGTTCCGCCCAAGCGTGAAATCCTCAAAAATATCTCCCTGTCCTTTTTTCCTGGCGCCAAGATCGGCGTGCTGGGTCTCAATGGCTCGGGCAAGTCCACCCTGCTGCGCATCATGGCCGGTCTCGACACCGACATCCTCGGCGAGGCCCGTCCACAGCCCGGTATCAAGATCGGTTTTCTGTCCCAAGAGCCGGAACTGGACGAAAGTAAGGACATGCGCGGCAACGTGGAACAAGCCCTGGGCGACATCACTGCGGCGCAAAAACGTCTCGACGAAGTGTACGCCGCCTATGCCGAAGCAGACGCCGACTTCGATGCCCTGGCCGCCGAGCAAGCCGAGTTGGAGGCCATCCTGCAAGCCAGCGACGGCCACAACCTGGAGCGCACCCTGGAGATCGCCGCCGACGCCCTGCGCCTGCCGCCCTGGGATGCCGACGTCAGCAAGCTGTCCGGTGGCGAGCGTCGCCGCGTGGCGCTGTGCAAACTGCTACTGTCCAATCCTGACATGCTGCTGCTCGACGAACCCACCAACCACCTCGACGCCGAGTCCGTGGCCTGGCTGGAGCGTTTCCTGCACGATTTTCCCGGCACCGTGGTGGCGGTCACCCATGACCGTTATTTCCTCGACAACGTCGCCGGCTGGATTTTGGAGCTGGATCGCGGCCACGGCATCCCCTGGGAGGGTAATTACTCTTCCTGGCTGGAGCAGAAAGAACAGCGCCTGGAACAGGAAGAGCGCGGCGAGAACGCCCGCATCAAGGCCATGAAGGCCGAGCTGGAATGGGTACGCAGCAATCCCAAGGGCCGCCATGCCAAGAGCAAGGCGCGCCTGGCCCGTTTTGAGGAACTGAGCAATCAGGACTACACGGCGCGCAACGCCACCAACGAACTGTTCATCCCGCCCGGCCCGCGCCTCGGTGATTTGGTGATCGAGGCCACGGATGTCAAAAAAGGCTTTGGCGACCGCCTGCTCTACGAGGGCCTCAGTTTCAACCTGCCCAAGGGTGGCATCGTCGGTATCATCGGCCCCAACGGCGCCGGCAAGACCACTCTGTTTCGTATGATCACCGGCGATGAGCAAGCGGATGGCGGTGAACTGAAGATCGGCGAGTCGGTAAAGATCGCCTGCGTCGACCAGAGTCGCGATGCACTGGATGGCAGCAAAACCGTGTGGGAAGAAATCTCCGGCGGCCACGACATCATGCAGATCGGCACCCTGACGGTGAACTCGCGCGCCTACGTCGGCCGCTTCAACTTCAGAGGCAGCGACCAGCAAAAGCGCGTCGGTGATCTCTCCGGCGGTGAACGCAACCGTGTGCACCTGGCCAAACTGCTGGCCGCCGGGGGTAACGTTTTATTGTTAGACGAGCCCACCAACGACCTCGACGTGGAGACCCTGCGCGCCCTGGAAGAGGCCCTGCTGGACTTCCCCGGCTGCGCCGTGGTGATCTCTCATGACCGCTGGTTCCTCGACCGCGTCGCCACCCATATTCTTGCCTTCGAAGGCGACAGCACGGTGACCTGGTTCGAAGGCAACTACGCCGACTACGAGGCCGACCGCAAGCGTAGGCTGGGTGCCGAGGCCGACCAGCCGCATCGGATGAAATACAAGAAGCTGACGCGCTGATTGGGTTCGCCACAGAGGCACGGAGGACACGGAGAGCCCCCCTGAAATGACAAACCGGAACACCCTCTGCAAAAGGGTGTTCCGGTTTTTTATGCACCGCCCCATGCGCATTTCTCCCTTGCAGCTGGAGGGTATTCATGTATACGCTTGTCACACATCGTCAAGGATATTGACTTATACGGACGTCCGTTCAATACAACTGTTAGGCAATATAGAAAATGAGTACAGAAGTCTGGTAGGGTGGGCACGTTTTTTGTGCCCACGCAGAGCGAGATATTCGGATTGCACGTGGGCACAGAAAACGTGCCCACCCTGCTACTTTGCGTTGAAAATACCGTGGTTCACCAGCTCACCGGCATCCTACAGATAGATTCGCGGGCGACTGCACCAGCACCGAGGCCAACCCGCCACAGCGGATGAAAGACAACAAGCTGACCCGTTGAGTCCAGACAATCACCCCATACACCAATAGACAGAGGCATCATGAGTCAACAAGACGTTCGTATCGGCATCGTCACCGTATCCGACCGCGCCAGCCGCGGTGAATATGAAGACCTGGGTGGCCCGGCCATCCGCGAGTGGCTGGAAAAGGCCCTCACCACCCCCTGGCAGGCAGTGGCCCGGGTGGTGCCCGACGAGCAGGATCAGGTGGAGGCGGCGCTGAAGGCCCTGTGCGATGAAGAAGGCTGCTGCCTGGTGGTCACCACCGGCGGCACCGGCCCGGCGCCCCGCGACATCACCCCTGAGGCCACGGCGGCAGTGTGTGAAAAAATCCTCGACGGCTTCGGCGAGCAGATGCGCACGGTCTCCCTGCAGTTCGTCCCCACCGCCATCCTCTCGCGGCAGATCGCCGGTATCCGCGCTCGCTCTCTGCTGATCAACCTGCCCGGCAAACCCTCGGCCATCGCCGATTGTCTGGATGCGGTGTTTCCTGCGGTGCCCTACTGCATTGATCTCATCGAGGGGCCGTATCTGGAGACCAACGACGCGGTACTCAAAGCCTTTCGGCCCAAGCACGCCCGCAAGCCACAGGCTTAAGGGCGCTTCTCATAATAGATGACGACCTCTGCGTGGCCTGAAAGCTGTAGCTGCACCAATAACAGGCGCTTTAGGCGAGGCGTGATTCGCCGAGAAGGGTGGTTCTTCCCTTTGCAAGAATCACAACGCAGCAGTGCAGCCTTCAGACTGCGCCCTGCGGGGCTTTACGCCAGAGGTCGCAAGCAGCAGTGCCCCGAACGCTCCGCTGGTTCAGTCCTCGAAATCATCCACCGAAAAGGCCCGCCCTTCCGGGCGATGATTCATGTCCGTATAGCCCAGGTCATCGCGCTCAAGATCGTCGAAGGCCCCGGACCAGTCCTCCGGCGGTGGAACGGACTCCAAGGCCAACTCATCCCAGGCCTCCAAATCCAGTTCATCCACTTCACCTTCGAAATGCTGGATCTCGACGGTGGCTTCATTGTCATCAATGGCAACGACACGGAATATCAGGCCACTGAGACCACGGTACCAATTGCCTATCTCCGGATCTGGGCTTTGGGCCATGTGTTTCTCCTCGGTCGATATGCCGGTGCATAGTCTCAAGATAGCACCGATTCAGAGGATGTGAATAAGCGGGGCGGGGCAAATTTCCTCCTGCCCCCCCAGGAAACTATTACCTGCCGAGTTCGAACAAGGCGATGGATTCGACATGTCCGGTGTGCGGGAACATGTCCATCACGCCGGCACTGACGAGGCGATAGCCCTGCTCGTGCACCAGGGTGCCGGCATCGCGGGCCAGGGTGGCGGGGTCGCAGGAGACATAGACAATGCGTTTCGGCAGCGGTCCCGGCGGATTCGCCACCACCACCGGCGCACCGCTGCGCGGCGGATCCAGCAACATCTTGTCGAAACCCTCGCCATACCAGGGTTCGAGACCAAGATCCCCAGTGAGATCGGCGGTGTGGAATGCCACGTTATCGATGCCGTTGCGCAACGCATTATCCCGTGCACGCTGCACCAGCCCGGCGTCACCTTCGACACCGACCACATGACCGGCCCGACGCGCCAACGGCAGAGAAAAATTGCCCAGGCCGCAAAACAGGTCGAGGATGCGCTCGCCCGACTGCGGGTCGAGCAGGTCGATGGCACGGGCAAGCATTTTTTGGTTCAGTTCGGCGTTGACCTGGGTGAAATCGGTGGGGCGGAACTGCATTTTCACGTCATAGTCAGGCAGATAGTAGCTGAGTACAGCGTCCTCCTCCGGCCACAGGCGAGCAATGGTCTGTGGCCCGCCCGATTGCAGAAAAATCAACAACCGACGCTCACGGCCGTAATCGCGCAACAGATCGAGATCCGCCTCGCTAAGATCGGCGAGATGACGAAAGACCAGCGCGGCACTGGCACATCCCTGTGCGTCGTCGCCCACGGCCACCTCGATCTGCGGAACCTGATCCTTGATACTGAGCCGGCCCACCAGCGCGGACAGTGCATCGATATGCTCACCGATGCGTGGATGCAGCACCTCACAGCGCTGTAAATTGGCGAGAAAGGCGCTGCTGCGCTCACGGAATCCGACCCGCACCACCCGGTCACGGCGCATGTACTTCACTCCCAGGCGCGCCTTGCGACGGTAGCCCCAGCTGCCGGCGGTCAATGGCGGCAACACCATCCCCGGCTCGACACGGCCGATCTTGCGCAGGTTGTCCAGCAAACGCTGTTGCTTGGCCACGATCTGATCCTCCGCCCCCAGGTGCTGCAGACTACAGCCACCGCAGATGCCAAAATGGGCGCAGCGCGGCTCGACCCGTTGCGGCGAGGGCCGGATCACCTCCAACACATCGCCCTCATCGAACTTGCCGCGCGTGCGGCAATAGCGGAACAGGACTTCCTCACCAGGCAGAGCGCGATGGATGAATACGGTCTTGCCCTCGACATGGGCGATGCCACGACCATCGTGGGCCATGTCATCGATGGTCGCAATACGCGGTTCAGGAAGTTTCTTACGGCGTTTGGGCATGGTTTTACATCGCTTTTACATCGCTTTTACATCAGGATTTTTTGCCACAGAGGCACAGGGAACACGGAGAAAACTATTTTCAGCAAGTATCACGCCATTCCAGTGAAAACCGGAATCCAGCGCTTACCCCAAGCGTGTTGCTGGGTTCCGGGTCTCCACTACGCGTCGCCCGGAATGGCGAACGACGTTTGATTCTCCGTGCCCTCTGTGTCTCTGTGGTGAAAAGAATTCAGGCAGGAAACACATCGGTTGACAGGTAGCGGTCACCGCGATCGCAGATGATGGCGACGATGGTGGCCTTCTCCACCTGCCGCGACAATTGCAGGGCCGCAGCCACCGCACCACCGGAGGAGACGCCGGCAAAAATGCCCTCGCGCGCCGCCAGGGCGCGGGTGGTGTCTTCGGCGTCGTCCTGGCTGACGTCGATGACCCGATCCACCCGCGAGGCCTCAAAGATCACCGGCAGATATTCCTTCGGCCAGCGGCGGATGCCAGGGATGGAGGCGCCCTCGGAGGGCTGCACCCCGACGATCTCGATAGCCGGATTTTGTTGTTTAAAAAAACGTGAACAACCCATAATCGTACCAGTGGTGCCCATGGCGCTGACAAAATGAGTGATGGCACCCTGGGTATCACGCCAGATCTCCGGGCCGGTACTCTCGTAGTGGGCCAGCGGATTGTCCGGATTGGAGAACTGATCCAACACTCGTCCCTTGCCCTCGACCTCCATTTGTTTGGCCAGATCGCGCGCGCCCTCCATGCTGGCCTCCCGGCTCACCAGAATGATCTCGGCACCAAAGGCCTTCATGGCGCCGCGGCGCTCCACACTCATATGCTCGGGCATAATCAACACCATACGATAACCCTTGATGGCGGCAGCCATCGCCAGGGCAATGCCGGTATTGCCGCTGGTGGCCTCGATAAGGGCGTCACCGGGCTTGATCTCACCACGCGCCTCGGCATGCTGGATCATACTCAGGGCCGGACGATCCTTCACCGAACCAGCCGGGTTGTCGCCCTCCAGCTTGACGAGCATCGTATTACCATTACCCACCGGCAGGCGCTGCAGACGCACCAGCGGCGTATTGCCGACAAAGGATTCAATGGTTGGATAGGTCATGGCCGGTACCCGGAATCTGACGAAAGGAGACCTAATTTAATCCATCGTCCGTACTTTGCAAAGTCGCGTTGACGGTAACAGCGAAAAGTAACGATGCATCAGCATCGATGGTGAAAATACCCGAAAATCATCGGTGAGAGACATCGGCGCCCCGCCTGTTAAAATAAGACAAACAGCGAAACTGCCACTTTTATGGACGTCATTTGAGGTCGATATGCAGCACATGAAATATTTTTACCAATGCCTTCCCGTCCTGCTATTGGCCACACCCTGCAATATTTTCGCCACTGAATTCCTGTTCTCGGAAGAGGATTTTCTCAGCGAGCTGCCCGTCGTATTGACGGCAACACGACTATCACAGCCAGCCCGGGAAGCACCTGCGGCAACCACCATCATCGACAGGGATATCATCAAGGCCTCCGGCGCGCGTGAAATCGCCGAACTGTTTCGTCTCGTGCCAGGTTTCATGGTCAGCCACGATAACGGCTACACCCCCATCGTCACCTACCACGGCCTGAGTAACGAAAATGCACGGCGCATGCAGGTACTGATCGATGGGCGCTCGGTCTATTCCAGCGCCTTCGGCGGGGTAAACTGGGCCGACCTGCCCCTGGCCATCGACGATATCGAACGCATCGAGGTAATCCGCGGCCCCAACGCCGCCACCTATGGCGCCAATGCCTTTCTCAGCACCATCAATATCATTACTCGTCATTCCTCGGCGACCGGCGGCCTGTTCACGCGTGCCAATACCGGCTCCGACGGCATCCACGATGGCTATCTGCGTTACGGCGCCAGCAACGGCGACCTGGGCTACCGTCTCACCGTGGGCTACAATCACGATAAAGGTTTCCCTGATCGGACCGACACGCGGCATGTGCGTCTGGCCAACTTCCGCAGCGACTATCAGCTATCACCTACCAACAGCCTGGAATTTCAGCTGGGCTATAACGGCGGCACGCGGGAAGTAGACTCAAAAACCCTACAGACCTC
Organism: Gammaproteobacteria bacterium; assembly: GCA_011051755.1. Classification (GTDB taxonomy): domain Bacteria; phylum Pseudomonadota; class Gammaproteobacteria; order SZUA-152; family SZUA-152; genus DRQN01. The sequence continues at coordinate 15,954 of DRKN01000014.1, read as the reverse complement.
CACTACACGCCGTATCGGCAACCACTTTGCCCAGCTGCGCTGGCGGCGCGATGTATCGCGGGAGGAAAATGTCAGCCTGCAAATCTATTATCAGTCGGAGCGCCGCTCTCAGCGCTATGACGTGGTGGTTCCCTTCGGTGGGCTGGGGCGTGTGGTGGTGGACGGATCCATATTTGCCCGCCGTCTGGAGGCGGAGGCGCAACACACACGCCATTTCGGTTACGACAGGCGCCTGGTATGGGGTGCAGGCATCCGCCGCGACGCTATCGAGGCGCCAGGCTTTTTCGGCACCAGCCCGGCGACGGGCTACCGTGGCGATGAGGACGTGCTTAAGAATGATCAATACCGCCTGTTCGGTAATCTGGAATGGCACCTGACGGAAACATTGTTATTCAATGCCGGGGCCATGTGGGAAAAGACGGATCTTGCCGGTACCGACCTGTCGCCGCGCATCGGCATCAACTACCTCTTCAGCCCCGAACACAGCATCCGCCTCACTGCCAGCCGTGCACGACGCACCCCGACCCTGAACGAGGCGAGATCCAATTTCCGTATCGCCGTGTACGACAGTTACTGGTACCAACTTCCCCCCAGCGTCTCCACCCCCACGGACTTCGTCAGCACCCAGTGGGTCGGCAACCCAGACCTGGAATCCGAGACCATTACCTCCTTTGAGCTGGGTTATATGGCCAGTCTGTTGCGTTGGGGGATCAGCCTGGATATCAAGCTCTTCCGTGAAGAGTTCAAAAACCTCATCAATATCGATAAGACCAAGGTAATAGACAGCAGCGATTACTTCGATGGACTCCACGATATCTTCGAAAACGCCGGCAACGCCACCGTCAAGGGCGCGGAACTGGCCTTCGAATACCGGCCCCGGCGCGCCACGCGCCTCCGCCTGTCCCATTCCATAACCCGGCTCGACAGCGACTTTCCCAATCTCTCCCGCGGAGAAGGCGACGACACCGCCCCCCGTCAGATCTCCTCTCTCATTGCCATGCAGAGCCTGCCGGGAAGGCTTAATGGCAGTCTGGCCTATTACTTCGTCAGTGCCAGCGACGGCTTCGGCTCAGGCGGGGCCGTTCCCGCGCATAAACGGATCGACCTGCGCGCCGGCATGGCATTCGGCAACCAGCGCACCCGGGGAGAAGTCGCCGCCGTGGTGCAAAATCTGCTGAATGAGGAATACGCCGACTGGCGGCCCGACAACCTCTCAGGACGGCGGCAGTATATCTCCGTATCCCTGCAACTCGACTGATGCAGTGAAAACCCGGCAGCAAAAGATGTCATCAGGGATACCGGGCAGACGAAGCCCTGGCATCTGCCGGTTTGGTTTGTCATGGCGCTCCGCCCTGCTGCTTCTGACGCTGCTGTGGTGGGTGCAGCCCGCCGCTGCCGGAAGCCTGCGCGTAACCCTCATCCCCAGCCACGACAAGCCTCTCTACCAGGATGTCATCAACGGCATCAACGCCAGTCTCGACGATCTGCCACAGCTGCATCTGGAGACCGTCAGTCTGGCCCGGTTCCGGCAGCGCAGTGCTGCCATCGATGCCAACAGCGACCTGCTGGTACCCATCGGCATCCACGCCACGGACAGCGTCATCCGCCTGCCGGGCCGCACGCCGATTCTGGCCACCCTGGTGCCCCGCGCCAGCTACGTCGCCAGCCGGCGGGCCAGCACCGACCCGGAACGGAAGATCAGCGCCATCCTGCTCGACCAGCCGATACGCCGGCAACTGCTCCTCACCCGCCTGCTGCTGGGCAGCTCGCAACGCATCGGCGTACTGCTGGGACCCGGCAGCCGGGCCATTGACAGCAACCTGCAACAGGCCGCAGAGGCCCTCAGCCTCCCCCTCATCACCACGGACATCAACAGTCCGGACAAGCTGATGCGCGAACTGTCCCGTCTGCTGGATCAAAGCGATGTGCTGCTGGCCCTGCCCGACTCGCTGATATTCAACCGCCGCACGCTGCGCAACATCCTCCTCAGCACCTATCGGCGACGTATCCCAGTCATTGGTTTCTCACACGCCTATGTCCGGGCCGGCGCCCTGGCCGCCGCCTATTCGACCCCCGGGCAGATCGGCCAGCAAACCGGTGAGGCCCTCCTTGCCCTGGCCCGGCACGGAGATCACCACCTGCCCGGCGAGGCCCCGCCTCGCTATTTTTCCGTCGCTATCAATAAACAAGTCGCGCGTTCATTCGGCTACACCGATCTCTCTGCACAACGGCTGGCGCGGCAAATCAACCGGCTTGAGCGTAAAGACCAATGATCAATTTAGGCATCAAGGGCCGTATTCTGCTATTGGCACTGATACCCGTTACGGGTATTGCACTTGTACTGTCGACCTATTTCATTCACTCCCAGCTGCAAAGCCTGGACTATGCACTCAACAATCACGGACAGGCGCTGGCCCGCCACCTCGCCAGCGCCAGTGAGTACGCCGTATTTTCCGGAAACCGGGAAATCCTCGAAGCACTGGCAAAGCAGGCCCTGTCAGAAGGTGATGTCGTAACCATCATCATCACGGACAAACGGGGAGCCACGCTACTGGATTTTCACAACAAGCTGGCAGAGACAGATAACGATGAAAGGCAGAAAGTACGCATCTTCAGTCAACCGATCATCCAACAGATCATTACCAACCTGGATGAGGATGAGGCCTTCTATACGAAGAAAGACAGCGCGAACCCCACACAAGAGATACTGGGCTGGGTGGCGGTCAAACTGTCCCTTGAGGCGCTACAGACAGAAAAAAATGAAAGCATTATCAATTCCGTACTGATCACCTTTCTGGGTATCGTCCTCAGCCTGCTATTGGCCACCCGGCTTGGCCGTGGACTAACACGCCCCCTGCTGAAACTTCACCGTGCCGCAGAAGAAATACAGCGCGGCAATCTGGATGTTCATATCAAACAGGAATCAACGGGTGAAATGCGCACCTTGGAAGAAGGCTTCCAATCCATGGCAACAGCCCTGCGTAAATCACGCAAAAATCTCCAACAACAGATTGACAGGGCCACCGCAGGATTACATGAATCCATTCAGACCGTCGAACAACAAAATACCGAGCTAAAGCAGGCACGCCAGAAAGCCCTGGCCGCCAGCGAGGCAAAATCTGTCTTTCTCGCCAACATGAGCCATGAATTGCGTACACCGCTGAATGGCATTCTCGGCTTCACAAGGCTCATTCAAAAAACCCATCTCAGCAGCGAGCAACAAGACTATATTGAAACCATCGAAAAATCCGCAGACAACCTCCTTCATCTGCTCAATGACATTCTCGATATTTCAAAGATTGAAGCTGGAAAGCTGACTCTACAGAAATCCTTCTGCAACCTGAGAAGCACCATCGATGATGCACTGTCGCTGCTCGCCCCGGCCGCACAGGACAAAGGAATCGAACTGATATCACTTTTCTATCAAGACGTTCCTGAAACCCTTTTCACGGCAGCGGATCGCATTCGCCAGATCATGCTGAATCTTATTGGCAATGCCATCAAATTTTCTCCAGCAGGTTTCATTGTCATTCGCACCATGCTGGAAGAAGAAACCGATGAAAGTGTCCTGATAAGAATTTCCGTCACCGATCAGGGCATCGGCATTTCAGCAGAAAACCAGAAAAGGCTGTTTCATAGTTTTGAACAGCTCGATGATTCAATGGCGCGTCAGTATAAGGGGGCCGGGCTGGGTCTGGCCATTTCCCGCTCATTGGCGGAATTACTCGGTGGCGTCATCGGCGTTGACAGTCGCGAGGGTGATGGTGCGACCTTCTGGTTCACTATTCGCTGCCATAAACTGCAACGCAAACAAGACGACCAGACACCTATGCCGCAGTTTAGCGGCTATTCTGTCGGCATTTATGACCCCAATGAGACATCCAGCCTTTCTCTCATGCATATGCTGAAAACATCAAATTTAAACGTTTACCCGCACCAGCATCCAGAAACCCTGTTGCGACAGATTGCCTCAGGCCCAAAGATCGACATTGTCATCATGGCGACCAGCCTTGACAGCCAGGATACGGAATTTCTGCAATCGTTGCTCAGTAAACGGCAACACAAGAGCGACTTCAACATTATCCTGCTGGTCAACAGTGTCGACCCTGTCACCCTTCTTTTCGTGCACCAGCAATACGGATGTCTCTGTATACCCAAACCCCTGCGCAAGCAAGAAATCATTTCTGCACTGGAGTCACTGCTTTCCCCGCACAGCCCTCAGCAAACAGCGGAAACATTAGCGGACAATAATGCCATTGACAGTTTATCCGGCTATAAGATACTGGTTGTGGAAGACAATGAAATAAACGCCAAGCTCGTCGCACACATACTCAGCCAGGCTGGCGCATCGGTATCTCTGACCGAGAATGGCCAGGAGGCCATTGACAGCTACAGGAATACGCCTTTTGACGCCATTCTCATGGATATACATATGCCGGTAATGAATGGCATTCAGGCCGCCCAGTGGATCAGGAGCCAGGAAGCGGACGATGAACATATCCCTATCATTGGCCTCACCGCCAGCCTTCTGGATACGGATCGGGAACGTTATTTCCAGGCGGGAATTGATGCCATGCTGGTCAAGCCCGCCGACAACGAGCATTTGATCGCACTGATAAGAAAACTCTGTACTCAGCCTGAATCGTCAGCAATGACTTGTATAATGACCCCACCTTCAGTGGATGCCGGTACAGACACTCCCCCGCCTATACAAACATCATTGACATCCATGCTGATCAAGGAAATACCGGATGTCCGAGCCAAAATGCAAACAATCAGCACTGCGGAAGACTGGCAACAACTCCAGGAGGTTTCGCACAAATTCTTCGGCGGCCTGGGCTATTGCGATGCCAAGGAATTACGGGCAGCGGCCAGCCGCCTCCACCGCTGTTTGATATCAAGAGAGCACAGCACCATCGCCGGCACACTCGCGGATGTCTTTATGGAAATGGACAGACTGCTCGCAGCACACAAAAATGATCGTACATGACGGTATACCATCACTCCGCCGGCAAGCAAAAACCTCTCAGGTACTGCAGAAACTCACTCTTGAGTTGCGGATGTTTTAAGGCATATTCCACGGTGGCCTTGAGGTAACCGAGCTTGCTGCCGCAGTCGTAGCGCTGGCCGTCAAACTGATAGGCCATGACCGCCTCTTCCTCAAGCAGGTCGGCAATGGCATCCGTCAGCTGGATCTCACCACCTGCGCCTTTGTGGGTATTTTCGAGCAGGGCAAAGATCCGCGGCGTCAGAATATAGCGGCCGACGACGGCCAGGTTCGATGGCGCCTCGTCGATTCGCGGCTTTTCGATGATTTGTTCAACGCGCCCAAGCCGCTGACTCTTTTTCTCCAGTCGTACGATGCCGTACTTGTCCGTCTCCTGCGCATCGATTTCTTCCACACCCAACAGGCTACACTGCTGCCGGGTAAACAATTCGGTCATCTGTGAAAGACAGCCGTGCCGGCCACCATCGATCAGGTCATCGGCCAGGATGACCGCAAACGGATCATCACCGACAACACTCTTCGCACACAGCACGGCATGACCCAAGCCCAACGCCTCCGGTTGACGGATATAGACACAGTTCACCCCGGATGGAAGAATGTCATGCACGATATCCAGCAAGGATTGTTTACCACGCTGTTCAAGCTCATATTCCAATTCAAAATTGCGGTCAAAGTGATCCTCGATGGCGCGCTTGCTGCTGCTGGTGACAAAGATCAGCTCGGTCACGCCGGCGGCCACCGCCTCCTCCACCGCGTACTGAATCAGCGGCTTGTCGACGATAGGCAACATTTCCTTGGGATTTGCCTTGGTGGCCGGCAAAAAGCGTGTGCCCATACCCGCAACGGGAAAGACAGCCTTGCGAATTCCCTGTGTCATTACTCTTTACCCTTCATTATCCTGTTGGTTAAAACAATTTGTAAAACAATCTGAAATAGACAATACACCTTTACCTACGCAAAAAAGGGGCCATCCGGCCCCTTTTTATCGCACAACGGAGGCCTTATTCGGCGCCCACCGCCTTCATACTGAGTCGAATGCGGCCCTGTTTGTCGATCTCCAGCACCTTGACCTTGATCACATCGCCTTCTGACAACTTGTCACTGACATTTTCGACACGCTCGTCGGAGATCTGCGAAATGTGCACCAGTCCGTCCTTGCCCGGCAGGATGGTGACGAAGGCGCCAAAATCCATCAATTTGGCGACCTTGCCTTCATAGATCTTACCCACTTCGACATCGGCGGTGATCTGCTCGATCAAACGCAGTGCCTCTTCGCCGGCGGCACTGTCCACGGAGGCAATCTTGATGCTGCCATCGTCTTCAATATCGATGCTGGCACCGGTCTGCTCGGTAATCGAACGAATGGTGGCGCCGCCCTTGCCGATCACGTCACGGATCTTGTCCGGATGGATCTTGATGGTCAGATAGCGCGGTGCAAACTCGGACATCTCTTCACGCGGCGAGGTGATCGCCTCGTTCATTTTAGCGAGGATATGCAGATAACCTTCTTTAGCCTGACCCAACGCCTGCGCCATGATATCGCGGGTAATGCCGGTGATCTTGATATCCATCTGCAGGGCGGTCACGCCCTCTTCGGTACCGGCAACCTTGAAATCCATATCGCCGAGATGATCCTCGTCACCGAGGATGTCGGACAGCACGACAAAATCATTTTCATCCTTGATCAGACCCATGGCAATACCCGCCACGGGTGACTTGATGGGCACGCCGGCGTCCATCAGCGCCAGACTGGTGCCACAGACGGAGGCCATGGAGCTGGAACCATTGGACTCGGTGATTTCCGACACCACACGGATGGAATACGGGAAATCATCGACATTGGGCATCACCGCCAGCACACCACGTTTGGCCAGGCGACCGTGACCAATTTCGCGGCGCTTGGGGCTACCGACGAAACCGGTCTCACCGACACAGAAGGGTGGGAAGTTGTAATGCAGCATGAAGGGTTCTTTACGCTCACCTTCGATGGCATCGATGATCTGTGCATCGCGCGCGGTGCCCAGGGTGGTGACCACCAGGGCCTGTGTCTCGCCGCGGGTGAACAACGCCGAGCCATGGGTACGCGGCAACAGACCGACACGTACATTGATGGGCCGCACGGTGCTCTTATCTCGCCCATCGATGCGCAGCTCACCGGCGATAATACGGCGACGTACAATTTTCTTTTCCAGCTTGCCGATGGCCTCTTTCACGTCGCCGTCGGCAAAGGCGGACTCATCGCCTTCCGCGCACAATTTTTCGACCACGACACTGCGAATCTCACTCAGACGTGCATAGCGATCCTGTTTGTCACTGATCTGATAGGCCGTATTCAGATCGGCCTCGGCCAGTTCTGCAACACGGTCGGCCAACGCAGTATCGGCCTCGGGCGCAGTCCAGTCCCAGGGGGTGACGCCAGCCTCGGCAACCAGCTCACGAATGGCCTGAATAACGACCTGCATCTGCTCATGGCCGAACATCACAGCGTCCAGCATGACCTGCTCCGACAGCTCCTTGGCCTCGGATTCCACCATCAACACGGCGTCCTCGGTGCCGGCAACGACCAAGTCCAGTTCTGAGTCTTGCAACTGTTCATTGGTCGGGTTGAGCAGGTATGCACCGTCCTTGTAACCCACGCGCGCACCACCGATGGGACCACTGAACGGCACACCGGCGAGAGACACGGCAGCGGAGGCGCCGATCATGGCGGGGATATCGGGATCGATAGCGGAATCCAGGGAAATGACCGTGGCGATCACCTGCACCTCATTGACAAAACCCTTGGGAAACAGCGGACGCAGCGGGCGATCAATCAGACGGCTGGTGAGGGTTTCCTTCTCGCTCGGGCGTCCTTCCCGTTTGAAAAAACCACCGGGAATCTTGCCAGCGGAATAGGTACGTTCCTGGTAATTGACGGTCAGCGGGAAAAAGTCCCGACCCGGATCAGCTTCCTTGCGGGCAACACAGGTCACCAGCAACGCGGTGTCGCCCAGACGGATCATGACAGCGCCATCGGCCTGACGGGCAATCTCGCCCGTTTCCATCGTCAGGGTCTGGTCGCCATACTGTATGACTTTCTTGATAGACATTTTGTGGGATTCCTTAAAATTACACCGGTTAAACAAGGTTGGTTGAACAACTGACTCGTCAATGCAGTTTTGCATGCAGACCTGCAAAGGCCCGGTCACACGCATGTGCCGGGCCTTCCTGCAGGCAGCCCCCTCGCCACACTCTGCGGCGGGAGATTTTACATCTCATCTCTTGCATAACACGCAAAAGATTGTCGGATAACGGGTTCAAGGAACCGCTGATCAATTCATGACTGACTGCCATGAGTGCAAAATCGCCAATCCCCACGTTGCTGATTTTGCCAATAGTCCCTGCTATTGGCAGCAATCAGCACCTTGGTCTGGACGATTTCGACTCTCATGTCAGCTCACCCGGAATGAATCAGAGGTTCCTTAACGACGCAGGCCAAGACGTGAAATCAGCTCGCGGTAGCGCTCGACGTTCTTGCCCTTGAGATAGTCCAACAGCTTGCGACGACGACTGACCATGCGCAACAGACCCTGACGGGAATGGTGATCATGGATGTGGGACTTGAAGTGTCCGGAAAGGTGATTGATACGAGCGGTCAGCAGGGCCACCTGAACCTCGGGGGAACCGGTGTCAGTTGCGGCGCGCGCATAATCCTTGACGATTTGTTCTTTCTGCTCGGCAGACAATGAAGACATACATACTCCTAGTATTCGATAATTGAATGAGCGAAGCCGGTTACTAGGTCCAGCCCCGCCAGAGAGTGCGCGAGTTTACCCCATTTCCGCTTGCGCAACCACAGGGGATTGTCGGAAATCCGGGTATTTGTGCGGTCAACGTCGATCAGGTCGACGGCACCAACAGCCGCTTGGGCGCTACGCGGCCATCATCGAGCACCGTACCCAGGCCCAGAAATTCTTTGTCACCGCGATACAGGCGCACCCAACCGCGATCCTTGAGTTTCGGTACGAATACCGGCTGTCCCTGGCGCAGATAAAAACTGGCGTCTTCGGAAAGATGAACCGCCGGCCATTCCGGCAGCGCGTCGCCAGTGGGCAGCAACAGGGCATCCAGCGCCTCGCAGCCCTGTTCGGCCAGCGACTCCAGCGTCTCGAAATCCACCATGCGCACGATTTCCAGACCACCGACCGCGGTGCGACATAGCGCGGCGATATGTGCGCCACAGCCCAGCGTCTCGCCGACATCCTCGGCCAGCGTACGGATGTAGGTACCCTTGGAACAGCACACGTCGATCTCCAGCTCATCGCCGTCAAGACGCAACAACTCGATGCTGTGAATGGTCACCTCGCGCGCCTTGCGCTCCACCTCGATGCCCTGGTGCGCCAGTTTGTACAACGGCACCCCCTGCTGTTTGATGGCCGAGTGCATGGGCGGGGTCTGCATTTGTGTACCGAGGAAACCTTCCAGCACTTCGCTGACCTGTGTGCGCGTGAGCGGGCCGACCGACCGCTCCTCGATCACCTCGCCTTCAGCATCGCCACTGCGGGTCTTCACCCCCAGTTTGCACACGGCACGGTACTGTTTGTCGGCGTCGAGCAGAAAACCGGAGACCTTGGTGGCCTCACCGAGGCAGATCGGCAGCATGCCGGTAGCCAGTGGATCGAGACTGCCCGTATGTCCCGCCTTGTTGGCATTGAACAGACGTTTGACTCTTTGCAGGGCACGGTTGGAGGTCAGCCCGATAGGCTTGTCCAGCAACAGGATGCCATGGACATTGCGTCCGCGATTTCGCCGTCGTGCCAACTTGCTACTCCGAAAATCTGTTTGAAAATTGAAAAAAGGACGGCTATTCAGCTCACCACCAGGATTGAGAACACCCCCGAGAGGAATGGAATATCTATTTTGCGCGCGCAGCGCACACTACACCTGTCCGACGTATGCGCTGTGCGCACGGTGGCGCTTACTTCGCCCGGATATTTCATAAATTTCCGCTTGTTCATTGCCTGCATGGACGCAGGCACCAAAAGTAGACGCTTTTCTTAAAGAACCTACTTTGGGTAGGCGACGCAGGAGCAGTTGCCGAGGACGCGGTAGCTTTTGATTCCACAGGAAATATTCTCTCAGTCGTCGGAAGGCTTCTGTCCGCGCACGGCTTCATTGATCAGCGCTGTCAAGCGGTTGCCCCGTTCCATACTGAGATCACGCTGGAAGTGCAGCGCGGGGGTGGTACGCAGCTTGAGTCGACGGGCCAGTGCGCTGCGCAAAAAACCCGCCGCCTTGTTCAGCACTTTGGCGGTGACATCCGCCTGGGCCTCATCACCCAGCACGGTGAAATGCACCTTGGCATGTTCGAACTCATGACTGACTTCTACCGCAGTAATCGTCACCATACCCACGCGCGGGTCGCGGATTTCCGTCTGGATCAGCTCTGCCAGCTGGCGCTGGATCTCATCCCCGACGCGTTGCCCCCGACTGTATTCTTTGGCCATGGGTACTACGCCGCTTACAGCGTGCGCTCCACCTTGACCTGCTCGAACACCTCGATCTGATCGCCGGCCTTGACGTCGTTGTAGTTCTTCACACCGATACCACATTCGGTGCCGGCGCGTACTTCCTGTACGTCATCCTTGAAGCGACGCAGGGATTCCAGCTCGCCCTCATAGATCACCACATTGTCACGCAGCACGCGGATGGGGTTGTTGCGTTTGACCGTGCCTTCGACCACCATGCAGCCGGCGATGGCGCCCAGCTTGGGTGAACGGAACACGTCACGCACCTCGGCCAAACCCACGATCTGCTCCTTGAACTCCGGCGCCAGCATGCCGGTCATGGACGACTTGATCTCTTCGATGACGTCGTAGATCACACTGTAATAATGCAGATCCACGCCCTCTTCCTCGATCAGGCGTTTGGCAGAGGCATCGGCACGTACATTGAAACCGATGATAATGGCCTCGGAGGCGACTGCCAGATTGACGTCGGATTCGTTGATGCCACCAACGCCGGAGGAGACGATGTTCACTCGCACCTCTTCGGTGGACAGCTTGGTCAGTGACTCGCTGAGCGCCTCGGCAGAGCCCTGTACATCGGCCTTGATAACCAGATTGAGGGTGCTGACCTTGCCCGCTTCCATCTGCGAGAACATGCTCTCCAGCTTGGCCTTCTGCTGACGGGCCAGCTTGATGTCACGGTACTTGCCCTGGCGGAACAGCGCCACTTCACGCGCCTTGCGTTCATCGGCCACCACCACCACCTCGTCACCGGCACTGGGTGTCCCAGACAGACCCAGCACCTCCACCGGCGTCGACGGGCCGGCCACTTTGATCGGCTTGCCATTCTCATCCAGTAACGCACGCACACGGCCATATTCATGGCCGGCCAGCACCACGTCACCCTTTTCCAGGGCGCCACTTTGCACCAGCACGGTGGCGACCGGGCCGCGGCCCTTATCGAGGCGCGCCTCGATAACAACGCCACGCGCCGGGCCTTCCTCGACGGCCTTCAATTCCAGCAGTTCGGCCTGCATGGAAATGGCCTCCAGCAATTCGCTGACGCCTTCACCGGTGAGCGCTGAAACGGACACGAACTGGGTGTCCCCACCCCAATCCTCCGGCACCACTTCCTCGGCCACCAATTCCTGTTTGACGCGATCCGGCTGCGCATCCTCTTTATCGATTTTGTTCACCGCAACGATCATCGGTACCCCAGCCGCCTTGGCATGCTGGATCGCCTCACGGGTCTGCGGCATTACGCCGTCATCGGCGGCCACCACCAGCACCACGATATCGGTGGCCTTGGCGCCACGCGCACGCATGGCGGTAAAGGCCGCGTGTCCCGGCGTGTCGAGGAAGGTGATCTGGCCATGCGGTGTATTCACATGATAGGCGCCGATGTGCTGGGTGATACCACCCGCCTCGCCTGCCGCCACCCTGGCCTTGCGAATGTAATCCAGCAACGACGTCTTACCATGGTCGACATGACCCATAATAGTGACGGCCGGGGCACGGGAAACCTCTCCGGCCCCGCTCTCATCCACAAAGGCCAACGCCTCTTCGATGGCATTGTCCTTCACCAGCTTGACCGTGTGGCCCATTTCTTCGACCACGATACCGGCCGTTTCCTGATCCAGAACCTGGTTGATGGTCGCCATGGTACCCATGTTCATCATGACCTTGATGACTTCAGCAGCCTTTATCGCCATCTTCTGCGCCAGTTCGGCGACGGTCATACTTTCGGGAATCGCCACTTCGCGCACGATGGGCGCTGTTGGCTTCTCGAACCCGTGCTCACCCGAGCTGGCGGTAACGGCGGTACGGCGGGCACCACGCCCTTTTTTCTTACGACGCCCCGACTTGCTGGCGTCGACATGCAATTCCTTGCGGCCATACTTGGTGGCCTTGTCCTTGCTGGCGCCACGTTTGGGGCGTTTGTTGTCTGTCGCCGCAGGCGCGGAGGGTGCAACAGCAGCGGCGGATACCGCAACCTCTTTTTGCAGCTGCACGACCTTCTCGCGTTCTTCCTGTTCACGGCGCGCCTCTTCGGCGGCCTTGCGCTCGGCTTCCGCTTCACGCGCCCGGGTCTCTTCGGCTTCACGCTGACGGCGCTGTTCATCGACCTCACTGGCCTTGCGCTGCTCCTCGAGGCGCTCCTCATCCATCTTGGCCTTCTCGGCCTTGATGCGTTCGGCGTCCTCGGTCACCACTTCGCTGCGCTTCACGTAGGTGCGCTTTTTGCGCACTTCCACGTTCACCGTCTTATTGCGGCCGACGGTGCGCCCCTGGCTGCTGCTCGGCACTTTCAGCTCGCTGACCGTCTTGCGCCGCAGCGTCACCTTGCGCGGTTCCGTGCTCGCACCTTCCATTGAACCATGCGCACTGCGCAGGAACTCCAGCAGCTTCTGCTTTTCTTCGTCGCTAACGGTCTGATCCGGGGACTCGAAAGTCATGCCGGCCTTGTCCAGTTGGCTGAGCAGACGTTCGGGCGATACGCCCAGAACATCCGCGAGTTGTTTTACGGTCACACCCGCCATACTTTCCCCCGGAAACCTTAACCCTGCTGATCGTCAGCAGGCGACTCTTCTGCAAACCATGGTGCCCGTGCAGTCATAATCAACTCGCCCGCCCGCACCTCGTCCAAACCTTCAATGTCCAGCAGATCATCCACCGACAGTTCGGCCAGATCTTCCATGCTGATAACACCGCGACTGGCCAGTACATAGGCCAGATGCTGATCCATACCCTCCATATTCAGCAGATCGTCGTCCGGCTTGGCCTCTTCCAGCACTTCTTCCTGCATCAGGGCGCGGGTCAACAACACATCTTTGGAACGATTGCGTAGTTCTTGCACCATGTCTTCATCAAATTCTTCAATCCGCAACATTTCTTCAAGCGGCACGTAGGCCACCTCTTCAATACTGGTAAAACCTTCCTGCACCAGGATATTGGCCACTTCCTCATCCACATCCAGCTGCTCCATAAACAGCTGCAACGCGGCCTGGCCCTCGGTCTCACTCTTTTCCTGGGCCTGCTGCTCGGACATCACATTGATGTTCCATCCGGTCAGCTCGCTGGCAAGGCGCACATTCTGGCCGCCACGGCCGATGGCCTGCGACAACTGATCCTCTTCCACCGCGATATCCATGGAGTGACTGTCTTCATCCACGATAATGGAAACCACCTCCGCCGGCGACATGGCGTTGATCACGAACTGAGCCGGATTTTCATCCCACAGGATAATATCCACACGTTCGTCGGCCAACTCATTGGAGACCGCACGCACACGTGAACCGCGCATGCCGACGCAGGCCCCGACGGGATCGATACGTGAATCATTGCTCTTTACAGCAATTTTAGCGCGGAAACCCGGGTCACGGGCGGCGCCGAGAATCTCGATCAAGCCCTCACCCACCTCCGGCACTTCCAACTGGAACAGGGCCACCAGCAGCTCCGGCGCAGTGCGGCTGACAAACAGCTGTGGGCCGCGCGGCTCCAGGCGTACATCTTTCAAGTAACCACGCAGGCGATCACCGGGACGGATGGCCTCGCGGGAAATCATATCCTCGCGCGGAATCAGCGCCTCGACGTTTTCACCCAGATCCAGGATCACATTGCCCTTGTCCAGGCGCTTGACGACGCCCATCACCAGCTCGCCCTTGCGATCTCTGAAGGCCTCGACGATGCGCTCACGCTCAGCCTCACGCACCTTCTGCACGATAACCTGCTTGGCGGCCTGCGCGGCGATACGGCCAAACTTGGCGGATTCCACCGGTTCCTCGATAAAGTCACCGAGCTGAATATGCGGATTCTGCCTGCGCGCTTCACTGACCTTGATCTGACGATCAGGAAACTCGAGTTCCTCGTCACCCTCTTCGGTCACATCCTCGACCACCTCCCAGCGACGAAAGGTGTCGTAATCACCGGTATCACGATCAATCGCCACGCGGACGTCGACATCCTCCGGGATCAGCTTCTTACTGGCAGTCGCCAGGGCCGCCTCGATGGCAGCGAAAATGACTTCACGGTCGATGCCCTTTTCATTGGACACTGCGTCTACAACGAGCAAAATCTCTTTGTTGTTCATTGCACTCTGCCTTAAATACGTAAAGAGCCGAATCGTCAGCGGCCCCTCGCCTCAAACGCTTGCGCGCCCCACCTTGTTTTCAGTGCGCACCCCGAAAATCCAGGCGCCCTGAATAAAAATCTAAAATTGCGCGACCAGGCTCGCCTTGTCGACTGAAGCCAGTGGCACTCGTATTTCTTCACCATCCACCAGCAGCCGGACATCACCGTCCAGCACCCCCACCAGCACACCGCGGAACTTACGGCGGCCATCGAGTGGCGCGTCCAGCCGCAGCTTGATCTCGGCACCGGCAAAACGCTCGAAATGCGCGGCGTTAAACAATGGCCTGTCCAGCCCCGGCGAAGAAATCTCCAGGCTGTAATGTCCCTTGATGACATCTTCCACGTCCAGCACGCCACTCAGTTGATGGCTGACGCGCTGGCAGTCCTCAACCTTGATGCCATCTTCGGCATCGATATAGACGCGCAACAGATCACCATGGCCCTGGGCCAGATATTCCACACCCACCAGCTCATAACCCAGTGATTCCACGACGGGTTCAACCACATTCAGCACGTTTGCCGGCGCCTGGCGCATATCCACAATCCACTTTTCGCGCGTAGCAGAGATGTAAAAGCCCCTGCCGCAAAAACAAAAAATGGGCCCAAGGCCCACACGATCCACCACATCCTGTAAGGCGTGAATTATAACGCCCCGCAGCCTTTCAGCCAAGCAACACACCAAAAACCGGCAACGCTAAAAAAAACCTAAAAAAAAGCCTCGTAACCGAGGCATTCTTTTTTCTCAATTGAAAGGCAGTGCCTTCCAGCATTCGGTTGATAGCGGGGCTGGCTGCCAACGGTATCTATCTATCGCTAATTACAGCCTATGATATTACCTCAAAGCCACCGCCAACTAGCGCGTTACTATCCAGCCTAGAGGGAGTCCGCACTTCCAAGGCGGCGGATTGTAACAGCATTTCTGACCGTCAATCAATGGGGGGGCCGAAAAATGGTTAAAAAACGCACCCCTCTCTTGCAAACCCTACCCGCCACCGTTTTCTATGCGTTTTACCGATGGTGATGAATGCAAGACTTTCGGCGCACAGGCCGCTGGCTGCGTACTATGCATATAATAAGGTGGTTGATCTTCAAGGAAGATATGCCTGAGATGCCAAAGACACGCACGCGCGGTGAAGCTGCGAGCTTGGATCACGAGAAGCTCGTAAAGCTTTGAGACGCATTCGGCAAATCCCACATGGCCAGCAATAGTGACCAACTAGTGTGGTGTAACGTATAAAGTGTACCTATCAGCGTGGTGGGAAGCCGTTAGCTGCAAGGCGCGTCTCGCCGGGAATGGCGTGCCCTTTTCAAGAGACGCAACGCCGCAGA